>JAFDGA010000056.1 GCA_019309545.1 Deltaproteobacteria bacterium | reverse complement strand
CCAAAGCGCCGTTGAAGGTCTTGCCGCCGCTCCGGTTGGCCCAGCAGACGCAGTCCAGCACTTCTTCAAAAAAGGCCGCCGCGATATACTCCGCTGGCGGCGTGTGCTCCGGGCAGACCTTGGCCCGGGGTATGCGCACCCCCCAAAAGACTTCAATGAAGTCCAGGAGCTCCTCCGGACCATCAAACCCGCAGGCCCGGTGATATTCCACCAACTGGGCAATCTCCCGGGGCGCGGCCAAATGAGAAGGTTCCGACAGGACACAACCAGGAGCCCTCATCACGGCTCTCCACTTTCGGCCCTTGGTTCAATCCGGATAACCGTCGTCATCGCTGTCATTGCGCATATATCTGAGGTATTCCTCTGTACTCATATCGCCCGTGAAGTCGGGAAATTTCCCTCCCAACTCTGAAATAGCAGGTGGCGCATATTTTCGCCCCCTGGTTTTGCAGACCATGTATTTGGGATGTTTACAATGAGCCGGGAAGTGAGGGTTTCTGTCCTCCCAATATCGGCAGATATTCGGCTCAAATATGCTCCGCGGCTTGAATCCGGGACAAGGTTCCATGATGTTCATCCCTCCTAATTTCCGTGAGCATAATCCGAAGCCATTCCAGGGTGTTCAAACTAGCCGCCAGCTCGCATGACGTACAAGCGAATAGCTGACTAGAAATTTTAACCATCGGCCTTTGGCACTTGGGGCAAAACACCATTTCCCATCTCCCGCAAAAGGATAATGGCCAGCAAACTGTAAACCGCGTTGTCCATCAGGGTGTCTTCCAGGGATTCGCCCACCCGGTCGGGGACGCCCCGGGCCAGGTTTTCAATCCGGCTCCATTTGTCCTGAAGGCGCACCAATACCCCCATAAAAGGGGAGATGCCCAGGCGCTCACAGCGCCTGAGGTTGCTGAGGGGGTCGGTGGGGTCGGCATAATTGGCGTTTTTCCTGGCATGCAGGTCGGCCATCTTCTCCAGCAGGTCATAAAACAGGGGATGTCCTTTGCTCCGGTCAATCACCGCCGGTTAATCTCCTTTGCCAGAAATCTCTTTAATAACCGCCAGTGGCTGTTCCCGGCTGGTCTGCCTGGGTTTGTCGTGATAAATCAGCGGAAACCACCCTTCTGGTTTCGGCCCTGCCAGGTGGTGTCTGATTACCTGGTGGAGGTCAAAGGCTATCCGGGCTTTATCGGGCAGGAACGGCGAGGCAATGGAATGATAGCCGTGCGGAAATAGTTCTCTGAATAAAACTTGCTTAAGTTTCAAAATGATACCATCGGCTTCTGATTTGACCATCCAGTATTTCGGGCCAAAAAGCCAGACGATTTCCTCAAGCTGTCCCATGTGCAACCGGGCCAGGCATTCACACGCCTCTGAAATAACCCGGGCCTGTTCCCGGGTAATTTCCAGCAGAAGTTTTTCAGAGCCCATAGATGGCTACTCCCTTTTCTCTGGCTTCTTTCAGCAAGGCGATGTATTTTTTGCGAAACTCCGGGTCGCTAAAGGGGTTGGCTTCCTCCAGGCTGATCCGGGTGGGGACGGTGGTGATAAGGCCGGTTTCCTGGTAGAGCTTTTGTAATTTGGCCCGGGCTTCAGAAGCCACCCGCAGGAAACCAATCTTGGCATTTTCACTTTGGGCCATTTGGTAATCCCGCATCGCCTGCCGCACAACCTGTTGCCAGAAGGCGATTTCACCCCCCAGAAGTTCACCCCCATCAGCATTCTGCACGGCCTCTTTGTGGAGTTGTCTGGCGACCCTAAGGTCTTTAAAAACCATGCGGCGGGAAATGCCAAAAAATTGAGCAATTTCATTAACTTTTGCCCCGCCCTCATACATTTCCCAGACCTTGAAAGCCCGCTCCCGGCGGCGCAGGGAAATGGCTTTAAATTGCTCCTTCCCTTGGGGGGGAGAGTGAACTTCAAGGTTCACCCCTGTCTTTTCCTGGTCACCCATCGGACATATCTCAGGTCCCAGGCAATGGTCACCAGCCCCAGGGTAAGCACCTTGACCAGCCCCTGGGCGATCTCAATCCAGCCAGACACCCAGCGGTTCCAGGCGGTCCATTGGGATTCCGGTTCTTTCATTGATTCCCCCTTTTCATGCCATCCCTTTGGCTTCTGCCAACCACTCGGGGACCACCACCGTAACCCCTTCAATCTCTCTGATGATGGCTATTTGGGATTTGGGCAGCCAAACCTGACAGGCAATGCCGTCGCTGAACAAAACCGCCATGTCGGTTTCCTTAAGAATCTTCCCTTTTAGTTCCAGGTCTGCCATTTCTCCATCGCCATTCGGGCCTCAGTTCCTTGGGCCAATCCCTTGGACAGTTCAGTTGCTGGGAATATCCGCAGACTTCCCTATCCCGCTCAGCAATGAAAAACATGCACTCGGCGGTCTTTATGGCGCTCCCTTCAGGCAAGGGGGTGTAGAAAGGACAACGACTCATGCCGCACCCTCCCAGCCGGCGAAGAAGTATCTCAGGGCGTCCAAAGCATGGTGGTCGCCCTTGCCGGGCTCATGTGTCATGTAGCCCTTCAGTTCCCGGATCAGGTTTTTGCACCGATGGTGTATCAGCAGGCCAGGTTTGCCGTCCGGCCTGACCTTGAGCCATTGCCGCACCAGCTCCTGGCCCACCTCCACCGGAAGCCTGGGGGCTTTGACTTCAATGCCCAGAATCTCCGCCAGCATGGCCCGTTTATCCGGGTCTGAGGGGTCGGCATAGGCGCAGACCACGGGGCCGTAACCCTGGGCCTGGTGATGGGCCAGGATGGCTTTGCCGTTCTCCAAAGTGGTGCGAAAGCGCTGATAGTATTCATCCAGCACCAGCACCCGTTCCCCGCCTTCCAGGACCTGTATCCACAAGCAGGCGAAGGGGTTGCGGTAGCCGAAGTCAATCCCCAAGTAAAGCATCTGCCCGATGAAAAGCGGCCAGCCGGGCTTGGATGGAATCCCTTAAATGCTCCGGGATTTGCTCCAGCTTGACCTCAAAAATGCCGGGCCGCCCGGATATGGGAAACGGTTCAATTTCCTGGGCTTGGGCCAATATCCAGGCATACCGGAACCCGTATTTGGATCGCCTGATAATGGGCCGGCAATCCACCAAATCCACCATCCCCAGGGCCATCCCGTTGGGAAACACCTTGGGGTCCAGGTCGTCATCAAACGGAATCTTGGAGGAGCAGATCAGCAAAGGGCCGCGATAAAGGGTGGCCCGGTGCCGATATTCCTCAGTTTTCACCCCGTTGACGATGTAGGTGGTGAAAGGCTGTTTCACCGTGAGGGCTTTAATCACCATGATCCGCCTCAAATAATGCCGAAACCTTCTGCATCTTCGTAATTGGCCGGGCCGATGTATTTAAAGCCGTAGGAATACCTGTTGTAGCTCGGCTTCCATAACACTCCCTTGGGGATAACTCCGAGTTTGGACCGGTTGATCAGCTTCCAGTTCTTGCTTTTGGCCCTGGCATATATCAAGGCCGGGTGGGAGGTCTGCCCGTAGTAGTGCCCTTTGCACTTGAACAGAGACGCCACATAATCGCTGATGACCTTACCGATCCCGATACCCTGGTAGTCCGGCAGGCAGACCAGCCGATGTTCCCGCCACCCGCAGGTGCTTTTAATGCGGTGCGGAAAGGGTAACACCGCCACAAAGGCGACGATCTCACCGTTGATAAAACCCCCGAAACATTTCGCCGCCACATTCAGGTCGGCGCTCAGATAATGATGTTTCTTGAATATGTCCCAAGCACTTTTATCCACCCGCTTGACTTCCATTTGGATTTGGGGCCGTTGAAGACACACCCGCTGAAATTTGTTGAGGTGGGGTTCGTAAATCCAGTCCGGCTCCAGCCAGTCAATGATGTCGTAATGGCAGGAGGCGGCGATGAACTTCTGCTGGCGTTTCCTGATGGTCCGGGCAATGGCGGCGCTGCCGATCTGCGCCACGGTGCGGTCCACCACCGAGGTGAATTCGTCAATCACGGTGATTTCCTGGTTTTCTGCCAGGGCCCGGGCTATGGTGACACGAAATTTCTCCCCATTGGATAACACTTGAAAGGGCCGGATCCAGGAAGGTGGTGAAGAAAATCCCACGCTGGAAAGGAGCATGGTGATCTCTTTGATGCTCATGTGTGCCGGAAAGGAATCCACGATGCTTTTTTCCGGATCCCACTGATACTCCGGGATCAGGTATGGCCCGAAGACCTCTTTCAGCAGGGTGCTTTTCCCGGAACCGCTCGGCCCCACGATTAGGCCGATGTGCCAGGGAAAGTCCTCAATGGGAAGCTCTATCTTCCAGAATTCCTGGCTGTGAGAAGCCTTAGGAACATCAAACAGGCTTTCCAGTTGGACTACCCGAGGGGTTCGGATGATATTAGACATTCTTACGATATTAAGGCGCGGCATTCATATCCCTCGTTGATTAATCTTTCCAGCAGTTCTTTCTGTTGTTCTTCATTTTCCAACGTAATTAATATTTGATAGAGTTCAGGTATTATTTGCTCTTCTACATCTTCTTCTTCAGGAAACAGCCTGGTTATTTCTTTATCGTTGAATCCTATATCTTCAATATTATATTCCATTTCCATTAATATCTTAAGTTCCTGGGTCAATTTTTCCTGATCCCAATCACTTTCAGCCAATTTATTATCGGCGATACGGAAAGCTTTTATTTGCTCGGGGGTCAAATGTTCAGCTCTGATGCAGGGAATTTTGTCCAGGGCCAATTTTTGGGCCGCAAAAAATCTTCCGTGTCCGGCGATGATCTCATTGCCTTTGTCAATCACTATCGGGACCAGGAAGCCAAAGTTTTTGATGCTGGAGGCAATTTTGTTGATTTGGATTTCAGGGTGTTTTTTGGGGTTGTTTATGTAGTGGATAAGTTTATCTGTTGCGACCAATTCAATTTTGACATGTTTCATGGGTATTACCTCTTACTTGTTTTTCCCTTTGATTTCCCGGAAGATGCGGTTTCGGATCAGGGCGGAGACTTCCGGCCGGAGGGAGCCGTCCGGGAAAATCAACTGATGTCGGCGCAAAAGTTTCATGCCGTTAATCACCTGGAGAAGAGTCAGGTTGGTGCCGTCTTCCAGGTCCTCATAATCAAAGCTGACGCAATCCCAAAGGGCTTCCAAATCGGCTGCCGATGGCGGGGCTTTGAGTTTCTTGGGTATTTTGGTCCAGGCCAAGGCTAAAACCGTGAGTTTAGGGTCCTCAAAGAGAACCGCCAAGTTCTCCGTGTTTTTCTCTGTCTTATAAGGGGCCAGGATTTCTTCCCACCCGTTTTCAGTCCCGGCTTTGATGCCATGGGTGTCAATGTCCACCGGCCTGGTCCTCCTAAAGATCAATTTTTGCCTCCACTTAAGATAGCCTTGTCGATTTCTCGCTCGGCATTGGTCAAACAGGTCTTACAGACCTTAACCGAATCGGTAAGCGTCGCCAGTTCCACCGTGGTGGCCAGGCGACCGCACAGGTCGCAGCAATTGTTGTTTTCAAATCCGTCTCCCATCCAGGTATTCAGGATTACTCTCATTGGTCCTCCAATCAAATCCAGGTCAAATTGGGGTTGACGTGGTAAGTCAGGCCCAGCACCATGAACCTTAGGGCGTCCAGGGCGTAATTGGCGATCTCCAGGGGTTTGTCCCGAAACGGTTTGTTGGGTTTTTTCTCCGGGACAGAATATTGCCCGAACTCCCGGATGATATTGGCGCACTGGCGGGAGATGGTCAGGCCGCCGGTTTGCAGCCGCTTACGGATCAGGCCGATGCCCACCTCCAACTCATTCTCTACCGCCTGGGCCAGCAGGTCGGCCTGGATATACTCCTGGACCGTGTCCAGGTGCAGGTTCAGGAAACGGGCGATCTCTTTTAAGCCGCGGTAAATAGGCCGGTTATGTCTTGGTTTCACCATGGCCCTCTAAAGGTTTGATTTCGATTTCATAGCGCGGGGGGTCGCCATAGTATTTGCCGGTGCCGTCTAGATAGCCCACCACCTGCCGGTCGTCGGTCCAGAAGATGCCGGAGCAAACATCTTTGAAGTTCTTCAAAATATTATCGAAATCCGGTTTGACGGTGGGCCGGATCTCACCGGCCAGAGCAGCTTCTTTCCATTTTTTCGATTTGCTCTTGGGGATTGGCATAAAAGCCTTAAGCCCTAACAGGATCGGGCCGTCAAGGGGTTCCGGAGGTTTGTGCTCCATTAGTAGCGCAACCAGCCGGTTTTCTTCCAGGCGCTGTTTGGGGTGCTTGTGAGACCGACCAACGAACCGGTCCCCTATCTTACAGGCCCGCACCCGCTCCCGTATCTGGGCCTTGGGGGGGATGGTGATGCTGAATTTCACTGCCTTATTTCTCCCACCAGGGCTTAAATCCTCTGAGTCTTGCAATCACTTCCGAAAAGTCCCCTTTGAAACAGATTCCACGATCATCGATATAGGCCTTGGCCGGGGGCTTTTTATTTGTCACATGATCAATATAATCTGCAAGCC
>JAFDGA010000055.1 GCA_019309545.1 Deltaproteobacteria bacterium | reverse complement strand
GCCAAGCCATGACCGAACGGGATGCCAACTACAAACTGGCCGGCTTGATCGAGATGGATGACACCTACTTTGGTGCTCCGAAACCCGGCAAACGTGGACGTGGCGCCGCCGGCAGCCAAGGTGATAGTAGCCGTGGAAACCCCGACCGATAAGCCCAGGTTTGCCGCCATGCGGATGGTGCCCCGGGTCAGCAGCGAAGAGATTCAACCCTTGGTAGGGGAGCGCCTGGCGGTTCGGGTTTGATATGACAGTCCCGATGGTCTACCCATTCGCCAGCCAGAGGATGATCGCGGTACTGACGCGGCATGGGGGCGTCGGTGGCGAGCAGATTTACGACCTCTAATAAGGCAACATCAAACCCTTTGCTGTGCCGCCCTGATTTTTCCCGCTTATAATCTCGCTTGAATTGGCTGGTGTATCTAATCGTCCGCATTAAGACTCGCTAGCAGATCTTCCTCCGGTCCAACCGTAACCACCTCTTCCCGGCGTGCCGCTTTCATGGCCTCTATGGTTTCGGCATTGGGGACTAAGGGATCGAAAGGTAGGGCTTTTTCTTGGGCAATGCGCATCATCATCATACGGAAGGCATCGGACACTGTAAGTCCAATAGCTGCTAATACTGCTTCGGCCTCTTCTTTGACCTCCGGGTCAATCCGAGCCCGGACCACGGCGTTTGCAGGCATACCATCACCTCCTTTGAGCTACGTTGTAGCACAAATTAAACCATAAGTCAATAAAAATTAATCCACGGGCCAGCCGCGGGATTGGTCTCAATAATTGGACATTTAGAACATTTGTCCAATTATCGGCTGTTTTTAGCTGCGGGTCAAGGCTAAGGCCAGGGAAAAGAATGAACTGGTCAAGAGGAGAAAAAGGGAGAAAATTTAATGATTTCTACCCTAGCCAGTCTTTCTCCTGGTCTTCCCTTGACCTGGCGTCGATCAGGGCAAAACTAGATAAAAGGGCTATTTTTGTCTAGTTAGACGGAATAAACCTTGATATATTTATGCTAAACGTATAACATACAATTTAACGCGGTGATGAATGATTTTAAGCTTCCGGGACAAGTGGACACGGGCCTTCTTCGAGGGCGAACGGGTCAAAAGGTTTCAAGGATTTGAGCGGCAGGCCATGCTGCGGCTTGAGAGGCTTCATGCGGCTGACCGGCTGTTGGCGTTGAACACGCCCGGCAACCGGCTTGAGAGTCTTAAAGGGAATCGCCAGGGGCAGTCCAGCATCCGCATCAACGATCAATGGCGGGTTTGTTTTGAATGGCCGCAAGATTCTCCTGGGCCGCTTAACGTGGAAATTGTTGATTACCATTAGGAGGTTGGAGATGGCGAGAATTATCATCCACCCAGGCGAACACCTGGCTGACGAGTTAAAGGCACTCAATATGAGTGCTAACGAGTTGGCAAAAGAATTGGGGGTGCCGTCGAATCGGCTTACCGAGATAATTCGTGGCCGGCGTGGCATCTCTGGTGATACAGCCTTACGCTTGGGCCGCTGGTTTGGCACGGGGCCGGATATCTGGATGAACTTGCAAAAAAACTATGAGCTGCGGTTGGCAGAAGAGAGGATAGGGAATGAACTGCAAAAAATCAGGCAGCATCATAAATCTGAGGCCTTATCCAGTTAGCCAAAGACCAGCAATTTTTTAGAGAGATAAGGTGTTTTTGTAAACCACCCAAATCTGTTCACAGGTTATTCGTGGTTTCCATTACCGACATCTTCGGCAGACTTCGACTTAAGATAGGTCTCCATACGGAAGACTGATGACAACTTCAGACGGCCCGATTAACGAAGGTTGTATGGTGGTCGGCTCGCTGTTTAACGAGCCCATGCGGGTGGAGACGGTGCGTACCAGTGGTGATGGGACCTGGACCCTAGGCCTAGTCGGCACCCAATCTGAGCGTTTCCGAAAGGTTACTCTCAGCGCCCGCGACCTTGAAGACCTTACTATTTTAGATGCCGGTTTTACTTACGAAGGCGACGGACTATTACTGCGTTTGGGCCTGCAAGCGTATTCGCTTGGTATCGCTTGGGAATTTGACCCCTACTTCGGCCTGTCGATCTCCCGCGTCGATCCGCTGCCGCACCAGTTAGAAGCTATCTACGACTATCTGCTTAAGCTGGCCCGCGTCCGCTTTTTACTCGCCGACGACGCCGGGGCCGGCAAGACAATCATGGCTGGGCTCCTCATGCGCGAACTCGAGTTACGTGGGCTGGCCGAACGTATTCTCATTGTCTGCCCGGCCAACCTCGCCTTTCAGTGGCAGCGGGAACTGAAGGAGAAATTCGACGAGAAGTTCCTGGTTTTAAAGGGCGGCGATATCCGTGATCAATTCGGCGTTAACCAATGGTTGGAGCAGAACAAGGTCATCACCTCACTGGACCTGGCCAAGCGAACCGAGATACTGCCAGGTTTGAGGCAGGTCAATTGGGACCTTATTATCGTGGATGAGGCCCATCGCATGTCCTGGACCCCGCCCGCCCGGAAGACGGCACGCTATGCTCTTGGAGAACTACTGCGGGACACCTCAGATCATATCCTGCTGCTCACGGCAACGCCCCATAAGGGGGATCCGGTTAATTTTTCGCTATTTCTGCAATTGCTTGATCCGGATGTCTACGCGGATGTCCGCTCCATTCGAGAGGCCATGGAGCGACGACGGGCTCCATTTTATTTGCGCCGGACTAAAGAAGCCATGGTCTATTTTCCTGAACGGTGTCCGGACGGCACCTGGGCGGCCGAAAAGATCTTCACCAAACGCATCCCGCACAGTGTTGAATTCCAGATTGATGGCCCCGAATTTGAACTTTACCGGGAAGTTACCCGGTATGTAAAACGCCAAAGTGTCAAGGCGGCGGCCCAGGGTGACGATCCTCGGGCCCGCGCCGTGGGCTTCCTGATGTCCCTCTATCAGCGCCGGCTGGCTTCAAGCACCTATGCCATGCGACATAGTTTGGAGAACCGGGCCCGCCGGCTGGAAATGGGACTTAAGAAGGCCCAGGAGCTGGTTCGATTGGCCCCACCTGATCTCCCCGATCCGGAAGAGATCGAAGAAATGGAGGAGAGCGAACGCGAGCGGCTCGAGGAGATTCTGGAGGCCATCACCTTAGCTGGGAACGCTGAGCAAGTGCGGGAGGAAATTGCCGAGCTGCGTCAACTCGCCCATCAGGCCCAGGCCGTGGAAGCCGCCGATGCCGAGGCCAAGCTTTCTAAGCTCAAAGATCTGCTCCATCGGGAGGGTTTCTTCGATCATCCCGACCAGCGCCTTCTCCTTTTTACTGAGTTTAAGGACACACTTGATTACCTTCTCGACAAGCTGAAAAGCTGGGGCTTTAAGGTCGGCTGTATCCATGGCGGCATGAAGCCAGGTTCCCGGGATGAGCCCGGCACGCGGCTTTATTCGGAACAGCAATTCCGCGACGGCGCTATCCAGGTGCTGGTGGCCACCGAGGCCGCAGGAGAGGGCATTAATTTACAGGTCTGCAATATCTTATTCAATTACGATATCCCTTGGAATCCTAACCGACTGGAGCAGCGCATGGGCCGCATCCATCGGTACGGCCAGCGGCAGGACTGCCTCATTTTCAACTTCGTGGCTACCAACACCATTGAAGGTCGGGTTCTGCAGCGATTATTAGAGAAGCTCCAGGAAATCCGGAATGCCCTGGATGACGATGCGGTATTCAACGTGATAGGCGAAGTATTGCCCGCGGCTCACATCGAGCGGGTCCTGCGCGATTATTACGCCGGCAAACTGGGCGACGCCGACCTTGAAGAGCGTTTGCTGGAAAACGTCGACGAGGGGCGCTTCCGGGCCATTTGCCAGACCGCCTTGGAAGGCCTGGCCTCTAAGAAGCTAAACCTGGAAATGCTCATCGAGCGCCGGGCCCGGGCCCAGGAGCGCCGCGTGGTGCCCGAGACGGTTGCCCGCTTTCTGCGTGAGGCAGCTACATACGTCCCACTCAACCTTAAGGTCATCGGGAGCCTGCCCCATACCTTCGAACCCGCCCGCACTCCCTCGGCTCTTAAGCGGCATGAACGGGATCCGGACTGGAGGCTCCCCGCTTTGGCGGCGAAGTATCCGCGCTGTTCCACCGACCGCGACACGGCCGAGAAGCACAACCTCGAATGGGTCACCCCCGGTCATCCGCTTTTCGAGGCTGTGCGCCGACATACATTTGCCCAGGCTGCCCCAGCCTTCAGCCAGGGAGCTTGCTTCTATTCCTTGCAACATAATGAGCCAGCCCGACTAGACTTCTACCGGGCCCGGGTGGTGGACGGTTTAGGGCAGGTGGTGCACGAGCGTCTTTTCAGCGTAGAACTAGGCGGAAATGCCAGTTTTTGCCTGCGAGAGTCGAATCTCTTGGGAAATTTTACCCCAACCGAGCCACCCGCCGAGCTTCCGGCCATCGCTTATGCACCTGAACCGCTGGCGTGGCTGCATCAGAACGCCCTCCAGACCTTCCTGGAAGAGACCCGAGCAGAGCGGATAGCCGAGGTGGAGCGCATCGCTCAACATGTGGAACTTTCCCTGACGGAATTGCTTCAGCGGGCTGACGAGGAGATCGGCAAGGCCATGGAGGACAAGGAAAAAGGGGTAGCCGGGGCGGACGGCCGTTTGGCTCAGGCCGAGAACCGCCACGCCGAGTTGATGGCCCGCCGGGAACGCCGCCGACAAGAACTGGAGCGCCAGCGCTCCCTTACGCTCCAGGCGGTGGAACGACTGACCAGTATTCTGGTTCTGCCCCACCCGGAACGCGAGGCCCCAGACGTCCGCCGTATGCAGCCCAACCCCGAAACCGAGGCCGCGGCCATGCGAGCGGTGATGGAGTACGAACAGGCTCAAGGCCGCCAGGTCTATGACGTTCACCACAAGAACCTGGGCTATGATATCACCAGCCTTGACCTTAATTCTGGGGAACTCCGGCTCATTGAGGTTAAAGGTTTGGCCGACGCCATTGGCACGATCCTGCTCACGCCCAACGAACGCCGGGTCGCCGAGGACCGCCGTGATTGCTATTGGCTCTATGTGGTCACCAACTGCGCTACCACCCCCACCCTCCAGGAGCCGATCAAAGACCCCGCCCGCTTCCCCTGGCACGAGGTGACCAAAGTGGCCCATTACTGGCTGGAAGTGGACGCCATGACGCAGCCGATGTTGGTCCGGGAGGATGAAGCACCGTACGGAGGCAACCAATGATCCCCAAGGAATGCAAGCGCTTGGCGGAGGTGGATTTTCCCATTGCGGTGGTTTCCAAGCACTCGGCGCGGGAGAAATCGATCCGGCATGGGCATCCGTCGACGCTGCATCTGTGGTGGGCCCGGCGGCCGCTGGCGGCGTGCCGGGCCATGCTGCTGGGACTGCTCCTGCCCGACCCGTGTGACCAACACTGCCCCGATGATTTTAAATTGCAGGCCCGGAATCTGTTGCCGCAACTTTTGGGGAAAATCGGCCCGAAGGATATAGATCTGCGGAAGGCTTTGCTCAAATTCATCGGGGACTTTGCCAACTGGGATAACTCAAATCATCCGGTCTATCTGGAAGTGGGGAGGGGTCTGGTCAAGGCCGCGCATGGTGAAGAGCCGCCGTTGGTGGTGGACCCCTTTGCTGGCGGGGGTTCGATTCCCCTCGAGGCGCTGCGCCTGGGCTGTGAGGCCTTTGCCAGCGACCTCAACCCGGTAGCCTGCCTGATCCTCAAGGTCATGCTGGAAGACATCCCGCGCCATGGCCCGGAGTTGGCCGCGGAACTGCGCAAGGTAGGGGCCGAGATCAAGAAGCAGGCAGAACAGGAACTGGCCGAGTTTTACCCCAAGGACCCGGACGGAGCCACGCCCATCGCCTACCTCTGGGCCCGGACGGTGCGGTGCGAGTCCCCCAACTGCGGGGCGGAGATTCCCCTGATGCGGAGCTTCTGGCTGTGCAAAAAGCCAAAGAAAAAGCTGGCCCTGCGCCCCGTGATAATCAGGGAAAAACCCTCTTCTTTTCTCCCCTCTCACTCTGGTAGAGAGTCTGCCTTTCTCCCCTCTCCCTCTGGGAGAGGGGTTAGGGGTGAGGGTCATCATGGCCCGGCGGTCATCCCCCCAGACCTTCTGCAATTTGCCCGTAACCTGCGGCAACAACAGACCGACGCCGAAACCAAGATGTGGCATCTACTCCGGGATCGTCGGTTGGACGGCAAAAAATTTCGTCGTCAACACCCTATTCCGCCATACGTGGTTGATTTCTATTGCCATGACGCCGCCCTGGTCATTGAGTTGGACGGGGGTCAACATGCGGAACCGCGGCGCTATGACGAGAAGCGTACGGCTTTCCTGGAGCAGAACGGTTTGAAGGTCCTTCGCTTTTGGAATAACGAGGTCTTACAGGAAACAGAGGCAGTGCTGGAGACAATCTGGCAGGCGCTGCAAGTGCCACACCTTTCGCCCTCACCCCCGACCCCTCTCCCAAAGGGAGAGGGGAGAAAGGCAGACTCTCTCCCAGAGGGAGAGGGGGGAGAAGACCCAGAGGGAGAGGGGTATATGCCGCGGGTGGAATTCGAAATCTTTGAACCAGAGACAGACAAGGAAGTCCCCGACGGCACCGTAACCCGGGCCCGGGCCACCTGTCT
>JAFDGA010000054.1 GCA_019309545.1 Deltaproteobacteria bacterium | reverse complement strand
GTGGAAGATCTCGCCAGGGCCAAAGAAGATCTGGAAACTATCGAGGATCTGTTTCTGGAGACCGTGGACCGGGTGGCGCGACGCTCCGGGGAGGTGGCCAAGAAGGCTCTGAGCGACATCGCCACTGAATCCCGCAAAACCACGTCCGTTCTCAAGGAGAAGGCCGGCGAAGCCGCTAAAACCGTTGGCGCACGGCTCAAGGAACTAGGTATAGACACCTCCGAAAAGGCCGCCAAGCTCTTGGGAAGGGCTGCCCGGAGCACTGCTGAGGAAGCCGGTAAACTGGCCAAAAGATCCCTGGAGGTAGCTGCCGGGGCGCTATCGGGTATGTGGAAAGGCGCCAAAGAGGCCCTTAAGAGAGAGAAAAAAGAAGACTGATCATAAAAAGTCGTTAGTCTGGAGTTCAGTCATCAACTAATGCCAGACGAACAGCTGCAAGAGTCACCCACAAGACTTGGTTCGGGACAATCCAGGGTGTCCGGAAGGGTTCTTGGGGTCTTCGGCAAGCTAAGGTCGGTGGCTGAACGCCGATAAAGGGAACTGTCTTGGCCATCCGTAAGATCGGCATCATCGGACGCACTTACCGCCATGCCCAGCGTTACCGGCAGATCCTGACGGTGCTTTTTCGATATGGCTTTGGGGATCTGCTGCACAGCCTGAAGATCGAACACTATCTGGATATCGGCCTGCGGTTGATTTCTCGCCAACCGCGGAAAGACCTGGAGACTCTCTCCCGGGCGGAGCGGGTCAGAATGGCCATCGAGGATCTCGGTCCGACATTTGTCAAGATGGGCCAGATTCTTTCCACTCGTCCGGATCTTTTGCCCACGGAGTTCCTCTACGAACTGGGAAAATTGCAGGACCAGGTGCCGCCCTTTGCCTCGGAACAGGCCCAGAAGATTATTGAAACAGAACTACAGGTTCCGCTTGACACAATCTTCAGAGATTTTGAAGAAATTCCCCTGGCTTCGGCATCCTTGGGACAGGTTCATCGGGCCCGGCTGGCCGATGGGGAAGAGGTGGTAGTCAAGGTCCAGCGGCCGGACATCCGCAAAACCATTGAGGTTGACCTGGAAATCCTGATGCATCTGGCTACCCTGGCAGAGCGACATCTAGCCGGCTGGGAGATCCAGCGCCCCACCCAGATCGTAGAGGAATTTACTCGGGTGCTGGAAAAGGAGCTGGACTACACCCTCGAAGCCTCCCACCTGGAGCGTTTTGCCAGTCAGTTTATCAGTGATCCCACCATCTATGTGCCCAAGGTTTATCGTGACGCCACCACCGCCAAGGTGCTTACCATGGAGTATGTGGACGCCATCAAGGTCTCCGACCTCGAGCGCCTGAAAAAGGCCCGGCTTAATCCGCAGGAGATCGCCCGCCGGGGCTTTGATCTGATCATGAAACAGATTTTCGTGCACGGTTTCTTTCATGCCGACCCCCATCCGGGCAACATCTTTATCTTGCCGAACAACGTCATCTGTTTTCTGGACTTCGGCATGATGGGGCGTATCGGCCAGAAAAGCCGGGATGACTTCGCCGACCTAATAATGGGGGCGGTGAGCCGGGATGAAGCAAAGGTCATGGATGCCCTACTCAGGCTCACCTATTGGGATCAGGAACCGGATCGCAGAGCTTTGCAGAGAGATGTGTCCGAATTTTTAGATCTCTACCTGTACCGCCCTCTCAAGGAGGTGGAACTCGGTCCACTCTTGCAAGAGCTGCTGGATCTGGTTGATAAGCATCGCCTGCGGGTGCCATCAGATCTGTTTCTGATGACCAAGGCCCTTAGCACCGTGGAGGGAGTAGGCCGCACCCTGGATCCGGACTTTGACGCCATGGAACAGGCGGCCCCGTTTATGCGAAGGATTCAGTTGGAGCGTCTGTATCCGCCGCGCATCGCCGGGGAGATGTTCGATTCGGGAATGGAATTGTTCCATCTTATGAAGGAATTTCCTGGAGAGCTGCGCGAGTTCCTCAAACAGGTCAGACAGGGCAAGATGAAGGTCGAATTCGAGCATCGCGGCCTGGAGCCGATGCTTCATACCCATGACCGGATCAGCAACCGGTTGGCCTTTGCGATTGTCCTGGCTTCTCTGGTGATCGGTTCCTCTCTTATCGTGCTTTCGGATATCCCACCCAAATGGCATGATATACCCGTTATTTGCCTGGCAGGTTTTGTGGTTTCCGGGGCGATGGGGTTTTGGCTGTTGATCTCCATCATCAGACGCGGGAAGCTGTAATTGTCCCAGCCCGGTCAAACCACTCGGAGGAAAGGCTGCCTCCTGAGGCTGAGTCTCGCCGGGGGTTGTCCGCCGCCGTACGATGGCCCGGTTATGAGCCTCCTCAAGGTGCCTTAGGTTGTTCATTGCCCCCGCCCAATACCGCATAAAGCCGCACGTGGTTGGCGAGCTTGGCCAGGCGAAGTAAAATAAGCTCGCGTTGGGCCGCATAGAGGGAACGTTGCGCATCCAGGACGCTCAGGTAGTTATCAATCCCCTTGACATAGCGTCCCTTGGAAAGTTGATAGGTTGCCGCGTTGGCGTTGACCAGTGATTGCTGCGCCGATATCTGCTGCCCTACTGTTCCCCGCACCGCCAGGGCATCAGCCACTTCTCTGAAGGCCGTTTGGATGGCCTTTTCGTATTGGGTCAGGAGGATTTTTCGATTGGCTTTGCTGACCCGCAGGGCGGCCCAGATACGAGCATCAAAGATCGGCAAAACGATCCGGGGCGCAAAGTTCCAGGTCGCCGAGCCGGAGCTGAACAGCCCGGAAAGCTCTGCGCTGGCGGTTCCCATCGCGGTGGTCAGAGAAATGCGGGGAAAGAAGGCAGCCCGAGCGGCGCCGATATTGGCATAGGCCGCCTTGAGCCGATATTCCGCTTGTAAAATGTCAGGTCGATTCAAAAGCACCTCAGAAGACAGACCGGGAGAAATCTCTTTGAGAGAGCCAACGTTGCTCAGGTCTGCGGGCAAAAGCTCTTCTGGGACCATAGAACCGGCCAAAAGATTCAAGGCGTTCTGATCCTGGGCCACCAATTGCGTGAAGCGGGCGACTTCTCTCCGGGCGGTATCCACCTGTGATTGAACCCGCTCCAGATCCAATCTGGAGGCGATGCCAACTTCATAACGTCGCTTAATCAAATCATAGGTGGCCTGCTGGGTCTCCAGGGTAGAACGGGCCAACTGGAGGTTCTCTTTATCGGCCGCCAGGGTCAGATACACTCGGGCAACCTCGGACATCAGCAAAATCCGGACGCTGCGCCGGGCCTGCTCAGTAGCCAGGTACTCCTGCAACGCCTCATCCTTCAGGCTGCGGAGGCGGCCGAAGAAATCAATCTCCCAGGAAGTGATTCCCAGATTTACCCGATATTCCTCCATGGTCATCGATTTCCCGGTGACCGAAAGATCGGCAGGCACCCGCTGTTTTCCGCCACCGCCGACGGCATTGACCACGGGCCACAGTTCCGCCCGCTGAATGCCGTACAGGGCGCGGGCCTTTTCCACATTCAAGGCCGCCAGCCGCAGATCCCGGTTATTTTCCAAGGCTCGGGCGATAACCTGTTGTAGCTGTGGGTCGGCAAAAAATTCCCGCCAGTTCAGCTCCAAGGCGGTCGGCCCCCCGACCGCGGCTTGGGTATCTTTGTAAGCTGGACCTTGGGGCCACTGGGTCGGAATCGGCGCTTCCGGCCTGGTGTATTTCGGCGCCAGAGTGCAGCCCCCCAGGCACATTAACAGTCCGAGAGCCAGTAACGCTTGTCTCCTCATCTTAACGCACCTCCTGGGGCCCGGTGGAATCAAGCTCTTGCTCAGGGATTTGCGGGGGTTGCTTTTTCTTGAATAGACTTGATACGAGGACAAAGAACATCGGGATGAAAAGAAGATCAATGAAAGTGGCGGAGAGCATCCCGCCGGTAACCGCGGTCCCAATGGCATTCATGGCGCCGGCCCCCGCCCCGGAAGCAATGGCCAGCGGCAGGGTACCAAAGAAAAAGGCCAGCGACGTCATGATGACCGGGCGGAATCGTATTCTCACCGCTCCCAGGGTGGCATCGATCAGTCCATCTCCATGCCGCAACCGTTCTTTGATAAACTGAATAATCAGAATGGCGTTTTTGGTCGAAAGGCCGAGCGTGGTCAGAAATCCGATCTGGAAATAGACATCATTGGGCAGCCCCCGCAACGTAGTGGCCAAAATCGCGCCAAATACCCCCAGCGGTAACATCAGCATATTTACAAACGGGATGGTCCAGCTTTCATACAGGGCCGCCACACAAAGAAAAATCACGAAAATGGAAAAGGCATAGAGGATAGGCCCTTGGGCGGTTGCCATCCTTTCCTGATAAGAGAGCCCGGTCCAGTCAAAACCGATTCCCCGCGGCAACTTCGAGGTGAGCTCTTCCATGGCCTGCATCGCCTCACCGGTACTTCTTCCGGGCGCTGGTTCGCCCCAGATATTGATGGACGGGAAGCCGTTGTAGCGCTCCAGCTTGGGAGAACCGTAGGTCCAGTGGCCGGAGGCAAAAGAAGCAAAGGGAACCATTTTCCCTGACCCATTACGCACATAGAGTTTTTCCAGATCATTGGGTAACATGCGGTTAGGGGCGTCCGCTTGGACGTAAACCCGTTTGACCCGCCCGGCTTGAATAAAGTCGTTGACATAAGCACCGCCGAAGGCCGCCGAAATGGTGTTGTGGATCTCGGTGATGGGAACCCCCAAGGCCCCGGCCTTTTCCCAATCCACGTCAATCCGGTATTCGGGGACGTCTTCCATGCCATTGGGTCGAACCCGGGTTAATCTCGGGTCCTGCCTGGCCATGTCTAGCAGTTGATTGCGGGCCGACATCAAGGCGGCGTGGCCCAGTCCGCCGAAGTCCAGCAACTCAAAATCAAACCCCGTAGCATTGCCCAGTTCAATGACTGACGGCGGCGGGAAGACAAAGATCCTGGCGTTTCGGATTTGAGAAAAGGCTCGCATGGCCCTTCCCGCAACTGCCATAACCTTTAGCTCCGGCCGGTCGCGGAGCTTCCAGTCTTTGAGCTTGATAAATGCCAGGCCGTTGGTCTGGGCCCGGCCGGCAAAGCTGTAACCGGCCAAGATTCCGCATGATTCAACCGCCTCTGGTTCGTTCTGGAGGAAATAATCCTGGATCTGGTTCAAGACCTGCAGGTTTTGTTCAAGGGTAGAGCCGGTGGGCATGATTACCTGGCCAAGGAGTATACCCTGGTCTTCATCCGGGAGATAAGCGGTGGGCATTCGATAAAACAGGAATCCCACCGTGGTCACGATCAGCAGGTAAATAACCAAGTAGCGCAAGGTCCTGGAGAAAGAGCGACCGACCACTCTCACATAGAGATCTCGGACCCAGAAAAAGATGTGATCAAACCACCTGAAAAACGGACGCAGGAAAAAGATTGCCTTGTCCGCGGGCTCATGTCCGGCCGCCACTGGTTTTAGTAGTGTGGCACAAAGGACCGGCGTCAGGATCAGGGCCACTATCACCGACAGCAGCATGGAGGTGATGATGGTCACGGAAAACTGGCGGTAGAGAACCCCGGTAGAGCCCTGAAAAAGCGCCATAGGGCCAAAAACCGCCGCCAGCACCGCCCCGATGCCGATCAGGGCACTGGTAATCTGGTCCATGGACTTAGCGGTGGCCTCTCGGGGCGGGAGCCCCTCTTCGCTCATAATCCGCTCCACGTTTTCCACGACCACGATGGCGTCGTCCACCAGAAGCCCGATGGCCAGTACCATGGCAAACATGGTCAGCATGTTGATGGAAAACCCGAAAAGTCCCAAAATCCCAAAAGTCCCCAGCAGCACCACCGGCACCGCGATGGTCGGGATCAGGGTGGCCCGGATATTCCCCATGAACAGGTACATGATTACAAAAACCAGAAAAATCGCCTCAAAGAGGGTCTTGACCACCTCCTCAATGGCCACACGGGTAAAGGGAGTGGTGTCGTAGGGATAAACCACCTTCATCCCCTTGGGAAAATAGCGGCTCATCTCTTTTAGTTTCGCCTTGATGGCATCAGCCGTGGCCAGCGCATTGGCGCCCGCGGTCATCCGGATGGCCTGGGCTGCGGCAGGCTTGCCATTGTAAAAGAACTCGACATCGTAGTATTCGGTCCCCAGTTCGGTCTTGCCCAGATCCTTGATCCGAACAATGGAGCCATCCGGGTTGGTGCGGATGGGGATCTTGGCAAATTCATCCGGGGTCTGGAGAAGATGCTGAACGATGATGGAGGCGTTCAAGCGTTGGCCTTTCACCGCCGGGGTCCCGCCGAACTGCCCGGCGGAGACCTCGACGTTGTAGGCCCGAAGCGCCCTGATAACATCTTCCATCGTCAGGTGGTAATTGGTCAGCTTGACCGGGTCGAGCCAGACCCGCATGGCATATTGATATCCGTAATTTTGCACCTCCCCCACCCCCGGCACTCGGGCCAGCACCTTTTCTAGGTTGGATTGGGCATAATCTCGCAGATCATAGCCGCTCATGCTGCCGTCTTCCGATATCAGGCCTACGATAAGTAAATAGTTTTTCGTGGCCTTGCCAACCTCGACGCCGATGTTTTGCACGACCGTCGGCAGGCTGGCCATGGCAAGCTGGAGCTTGTTCTGAACTTTGGACCAGGCGAGGTCCGGATCAGTCCCCGGGGCAAAAGTTAATTCAATGCGGCACATGCCTGAAGAGTCACTGGTGGCCGACATATAAAGCATCTTGTCAAGCCCGGTC
>JAFDGA010000053.1 GCA_019309545.1 Deltaproteobacteria bacterium | reverse complement strand
GAGGTGCCCCCGCCCCATCACCAAAATCTGCAAGACCCCATATTGTAGTGACGACAAAAAAAGTTAATAGTCTAATATCATTAATAATTATTCTCTTGACTGATAATCTCCGGTTGACTCGCCAAGGTATATCTCAATATTTTGTCTTATATAATAATAGTTATTGTTTTCTAAAAATCTGGGAAAACCCAGGCAAGCAGGATTTTCATAGTTTCTTTCCTTAATTTCTGATTCGCTTAAAAGGAGCTTTGTCAAAGCTTGGAGGGTCAGCCTCAAACTGGGGGAATCTCATTTTCGAGCCAGCACCGCGGCAAAGAAGCCATCCAGGCCCTCCCGCTCCGGCAGGGTGCGGAAAAACCCCGGCGGTTCGAGCAGATGCCGCGCCGTCGCAGGCAGGGCCTCAGGCGCAAAGTTGATTTTGAATTCAGGCCGGAACGCTAAAAAGGCCTCCACTACCGCCTCGTTTTCCTCCACTTCGGTGGTGCAGGTGATATAAAGAAGCAGACCGCCCACCCGTAGATAGGTTGCGGCGTGCTGGAGCATGGCCAACTGCCGGGTGGCATATTGGGGAAAATCGGCTTCGGACCGCCACCATCTTAATTCCGGGTGCCGTCGAATGGTTCCCAGACCAGAACAGGGAGCATCAATTAATATTCGATCAAAATTAACAGAAGCCTGGATGGGCAAAGGCCGGGTAGCATCCACCACCACCAAGGAAGTTTGCCCCAGCCTAAGTCGTTCCAGATTGTGACCAAGTTCGACTAAGCGCCAGCGGCTGCGATCCAGGGCTACCAGGTGGCCCTCAGACCCAAGCATGCTGACCAAGTGAGTGGTCTTGGTGCCCCGCCCGGCACCGATTTCCAGTACCCGCTGCCCCGGCTCCACCTGCAGCAGGTAAGTGACCAGTTGGGCGGCCTCATCCTGGAACACCCACAGTCCCCGCTGGTACGAGTCGAGGTTTAAAGGCGGCTGCTCCAGGGACTGGATGGTGAGGCCTACCGGAGAAAACCGGCAGGGCTGGGCTGGCACTCCTTCTTGAGCCAGCAGGGCCAGCAATTTGGCTGGGCTGATTTTCTGGGTATTAACCCGAATGGTAAGCGGCGGGATGTGGTTATTGGCCTGGCAACGCCGCCAAGCCCCGGACTCCCCCAGGTCCTGGAGCCAGCGGGCGGCCAGCCAGGGTGGATGAGAGGTGGCTACGGCCAGAGCACCTACCGGGTCAGACTGCCGGTCCGGCAAAGAAATAGTCCGGCCGACCTTGGCCAGCTTCCTTAGGGTGGCATTTAGAAAAGCTACCAGTGCCCGGGGCAGGTGGCGGCTTTTGGCCAACCGGATGGCTTCGTTGACCGCGGCATAGGTCGGGATACGGTCCAAAAAGAGAATCTGATAGGTGGTTAAGCGGAGCAGTTGTAAGATTAGGGGATGAAGTTTTTTCAAGGGGGTTAGCGATACCTGGCTGATGACAAAATCGAGGCGCAGTTGCCAGCGTAACACCCCTTGGACCAGTTCCAGCAGCAAGGCCCGGTCCGGCCGCGCCAAGCCGGGATGCTGGGCCAGCAGATCATGGATGAGACTTTCCGGAGAGCCACGGCGCCGGGCTACTGACTCCAGCACCTTTAGGGCCAAGGCCCGGGGGGAATCAATTAGTCTGACTTTGTAACCTCTTTTCCGGGGCTGGAGTCGCAACCGGTTGGGCCTCGGGCTGGGCGTTAAGAAAGATTTTTACTGCTCCTTCGACTTTCTCCAGATCAACCTGGGTGTCATAACAAGGCCCATGCGGCCGTTTATTGGTAATGCCATAGACCGGCAGGGGATAGGAATCCTGGATGCCGCTGGTGAGGTCCCGTTCGCAGGCTACGGCGATAATTATCTGCGGCCGCTTTTCGATGACGATCCGGCGAGCCAGAGTCCCGCCCGTAGCTACGGCCAGTCCGACGTGATATTTTTCGGCGATTTCCACCAAACCTTTAATATGGCATCTACCACAACGCTTGCAATTCTCGACGTTACCGGTAATTCGCACCGGACATTCATGATACTGCAAGCAATGGGGCATGAGCAGCAGGAGTTTATCAGGGGTGGTATGGAGATGTTGGGCCAGGACCAGATGGTTGTTAATTTCGATAAAAGAACGCTGTACCTGGGTCTTGCTGACCCCAAAGATTTTGCCGACCAGGACCATCAGCGGGAAAATGATTTTGACCACAACGCCGCGCAACCGCTTGGAGAAAAACAGATCTCGACCGAGTAGGATAGTCAGGATTAATAGTAAAACCCCTGCCACGGCGATAAAGGACAGCAGACCGAAAACGATCCCCAGGATCAGTGGTAAATCAGGATGGATGTTGGTCAGGCCGACAAAAGGCACATACCACAGGACCGCCAGCAGAACTCCCAGGATGAGGCAGGTAGCGGCCAACAGACCAATGAAGACTCGTTTTTGGGGACGGATAGAATTCCCACCATCGAGAATGATCGACGGGGACTGATCCTGAGACTGGTTGCTCATTCTCCCCTCATCAGTTGAACAGCCATGACCAATTAACCCAGACGTTGGTTCACAAGGAGGTGCCCCCGGGCGAATTCCTGGGCGGGCATTCGTCTGGACCCGGCCAACTGCACTTCCGGCAACCAAACACTTCCCTGCCCGCAGGCCACTTCCGCTCCCCGGTTAGTGACTTGTAAAACCGTGCCAGGGGGGGCCAAATCACCGCTCTCCTGGGCCACCCGGGCCTGAAAGACCTTCAGCGTCTTACCCTGGTAGGTAGCAAAAGCCCCGGGGCGAGGATCCAGACCCCGGACCCAGCGGGCCACCTCCATGGCCGGCCGGTCAAAATCCAGGTGCTGCATCTGCCTGGTCAAAGGGGGCGCATAACTTATCCCCTCCATTGGCTGCGGTTGGCGGATTATTTCTCCTTGTTGAAGCTTATTCAGAGCCTGGAGCAACAGTTCCGCCCCTAACGAAGCTAATCGGGCTGTCAGGCTCCCGGCGGTATCGGCTTCCGTAATCTTAACGGCTTCCGTTAAAAAAATCGGCCCGGTATCCATCCCGGCATCCATCCACATGATGGTTACCCCGGTGACGCTATTGCCTTGGATTATGGCCCAATTTATCGGGGCTGGACCCCGATGCCGAGGAAGCAGGGACGCATGGACATTTAAAGCACCCACCGACGGAATGGTCAACACCTCCGCGGGTAAAAGCTGGCCAAAGGCTACCACCACGATCAACTCGGGATGTAATTCCGCTAGGGCCCTAACTACCTCCTGCTGACGCACTCGTGGTGGCTGCCATACTGGCACCCCCCAAGCTTGTGCCTCTTCCTTGATCGGCGGCATGGAGAGTTTTCGCCCCCGACCGCACCGCCGATCCGGTTGGGTGACCACCGCCAGCACTTCCTGCCCGGCCTCCAGTAAGGCTCGCAGACTGGGCCGAGCAAATTCCGGGGTGCCCATGAAGATCAGACGCCAAGGGCGGTCAATCATTTCTGCAACTGCTTCCGAACCTGCCGAATATAAAGACTCCGCTTCAATCGACTGATGCGATCGATAAATAACCGACCGTCGAGATGGTCGATCTCGTGTTGCAGCACTACCGCCAATAATCCCTCGCCTCGGACTTCCAGAGGCTGGCCTTGCCGATCCATGCCCTCCACCGTGACCAGGGCTTTCCGGCGCACTTCGGAACTGAAATCACCGACTGACAGACAGGCCTCGGTATAAATCTGTTCCCCTTCGGCATAGGTAATCTTCGGATTGACGATGACTACCGGTTTGGGTCTCTCTTCCGGCGGAGAAACATCAAAAACAATGACCCGATGAAGAGCACCGACCTGATTGGCGGCTAACCCTATGCCCGGAGCTTGGTACATGGTTTCAATCATGTCATCGATAAGTTTCTGAATTTCCCCCTTAATTTCTTCTACTGGAGCGGCCGGTTGTTTCAATACCGGATCTGGATACTTACGAATTGGTAAAATAGCCATGGTTTAACATTTACCTCTAGAAAAGCCATACCGTTCTCAGGCTTCAAGGTATGTATTTTTACATTCATTTTAGAACATAATGGCTGATAGTTCAACATTAGGTTGATTTTTATCCAAAAAATCTAATAGTTCCAGAGTCCCGCACTGCACTTCGCAGTATGGTCAGGGCACAGTGGTCGAGGGGATTTATCCAGGTATGGAGCAGTAACTCCTTAAGTCCGCCCTAATTAGTAAAGGAAAAAGACAGATCTCGGGTACACCGCCACCAAAGGTAACCAGCCAGGAAACAAAACAGGAAATTGGGCACCCAGGGTGCCCAGGCGGGCGGCACCGAGCCGTTTACGCCCAGACGCCAAGAAGCGGTGAGCAAGATGTAATAAAGTACGAAACTGACCAGACCGATGATCAGTCCTAAAGAGCGGCCCCCACTGCGAGTGGAAAGGCCCAGCGGCATGGCGATCAGCGCCAACAGGAAACCGCCGATAGGCAGGGAAAAACGCCGCCCCAATTCCACCACTAAGCGATTATATTCTGTGGTCCCGGGTTTCTCCTGAGCCAGGGCCTGGCGCAACTCTCCGGGAAACATTTCATCTCCGGATATACGTCCCTCCGAGGCGAAGTTAAAAAGCTCTAGGGGGATCTGGTAGCTTTCAAATTCCACCGCATGCAGGTTCTCCAGATCTTTGCTCACCCGAATGACCCGCCCATGGAAGAGTTGAAACATCAGCATCTGGCTTTGGGGGTCAAAATAAAATGCCCCTGTTTCGGCGATAATGGTATTCGGCAATCCAGGATCGCGTTCATCAGAGATAAAAATACCTTCCAGAGTCTCACCCCGGGATTTTACCTTATTGACGAAAACCATCAATCGGGGAAAGTCGGTGTGGAACACTTGCTCCCGAATCCCCAGGTCAGCCCGCCGTTTAGTGACTTCGATTAATAACTGGCGCATGGCATGGTTGCCCCAAGGACTGGCATAGAGCGATAAGATCAGACTGATCAGGGTGGTAATCAGGGCAAAACCCAGGACCGAGGGCAGCAATTGGGTAACGCTGACCCCGGCAGTTTTCAGGGCCATGATCTCATGGTCAGCAGAGAGGCGCAAAAAGGTTAATAGCACCGCCACCATGGCCGCCATAGGCACCGTAAATACCAGCAGGAAGGGCATTATGAAGAGACAAAATCTCAGGATGTCGCCCAGACCGACTCCCTTGACGATGGTCATCTGCATGATCCGCATGATCCGACCCATAAACAGGATCAGCGTGAAGGCCAACAGACTGACCATAAATGGTCCCAGGTATTCTTGCCAAAGATAGCGGTGGATAATCCAGGGTCTGGGCAGACCTATAGTTTTTTGCAAGGATAATTTCACCGGATAGATACCAACAGGCCTTTTCTCCAGGTAGTCAAGATTTGCCAGCGACCCGGAAAAAGATGTTGCACGGCTTGCCAATCCTCATTTTTTAGAAGCAGATAGACTCGGGAATGCTGTTGCACCACCTGTTCGAGAGCTTCGGGCCGATCCAGAAACAGATTGACCCCGGCTGTATGCCGGCGTCCAAAATCCAGCTCGCTTTTCAGCTGATAAACAAATAAATCCTGGCCAGTATAAAATTCCAGACTCTGTAGGTAAACCCTATAGCCCACCAACGCCTCTCCGGGCTGCCACTCAGAATTGACTACCTGAGCCAGGGCCCGCCCGGAGCGAAGGTCAGCTACCCGCTCTATTCCCATAATTACCAGGGTGTTCAAGATTACGGCGCCGACCACAAGAATTAGCCGGCGGGCCTGGGGCCGCCTTCGGAAGGCCAGGGCCAGTCCCGGGATGGCAGCCAGGACCAGCAGAGCGATCAGGGAATAAGGAGACAAATAACTTATCTGGGAAATTCTCTGCCCCCAGGAAGCCGGGGGCAAAAGGAAAACTATTATCATCCCCAGGCCCACCAACAGCCAGATCAGCAGACTCCAGGATAATCCCCGGGAGTTTAACCCCGGTCTATGTCCCTGATTACTCAGGCTAAGAGCCCTGCCCAACTGCAGTGCCAGAGGTGGCAGGGCCGGCAAAATATAAGGCGCCAATTTGGCCCGCGACACCGAAAAAAAGATTAATATTACCCCCATCCAGAGCAACAGGAATAAGTTATCTTGCTGCTCGACGGGGGTTTGATTAACTCTCCGCTGCCCAAGTGCCCAGGGCAAGAGAAAACTCCAGGGCAACAGCCCCAGTGCGACGATGCCCACAAAATAATAGACCGGTTCCTCATGGTGGCTATAGGAAGTCAGGTACCTTTGCCAATGTTCCTGGAATAAAAAGTAACCGGGGAATTCCGGGTTATAAAGCGTCACCAGAACAAACCATGGCAGGCCCACTAGCAGCAGGATCAAAAATCCCCGGCTGTCCCAAAGCCGTAAAAGCATCTTAAAATCGCGGCGCGCCACGGCCCATGCCCCGAAAATTAGCCCCGGTAAAACCAGGGCCACCAATCCCTTGGTCAGCAGGGCCAGAGCTAAGCTCAGGTAGGCCCAGGGTAGATACGCTCGCCGTTCACGAGTTATCGCCAGATACCCCAAACCGATTCCCAGGGTCAGAAAGCAGGTCAGGGTCATATCCAGGGTAAGGATGCGGCCCATGATCACATATCCCACCGAAGTGAGGAGGACCGCGGCGGCCATGAGCGCCGTGGTCGGGTTGAACATCACCCGTCCCAAGCCGTAAACCGCCAGGATTCCTCCTATAGCGCTCAGGGCCGGGACCAGTCGAGCCGCGGTTTCGGTCTTTCCCAGGACCGCCAGACTTACGCTGGTCAGCCAGTAAACCAGCGGAGGTTTCTCCAGATATTTGACCTGATTGAGATGAGGGGTAATCCAATCGGATCGGACCCACATCTCCCGGGCAATTTCAGCATAGCGGCCTTCATCGGGGTCCATTAATCCCGGCACCCCCAACCGGAAAAAAAACAAGCCCGCCGCCAGACCCAAAAGCAGCACCAAGGCCTTGATTTGTGAGGCCGAGTGCCGCTGATTTATCATTTTATTGTCCGCTTCGCAGCACATTTACCAAATATCTTAAAACCTTCGCCTCCAAAGTCCAAGATTTTTTTGAAGTCTGAATTTTTAAGGGGGTATTTAAAGAAGATCTAATACCAATGTTGGTTTCAGATCCAACCGATAACGATATTAACTCTTGAATATCCTATACAATTTTACCACAAAAACCGAAAACTCTATACCGTCCTACGTAAAGGCAAAAAAACCGCGGAGGCCAGTGCTGAAATCAGCCTCCGCGGTCTTAGAGGCGCGGTTAAAAGGTTAGATTTATCCAGCCAGCAACGGCACCAACAGCAGGGCCACGATGTTGACCACCTTGATCATCGGGTTGATCGCCGGACCCGC
>JAFDGA010000052.1 GCA_019309545.1 Deltaproteobacteria bacterium | reverse complement strand
TACCTGGCAGAATTTTGCTACCGTTTCAACCGCCGCTTCTGGGAACCGCAAATGTTTAACCGGATGCTTCATGCTTGTCTCAATTCGGATACAAGCACTTTTGCAGAGCTAAGGGCATAATCAATAATCATAATTAAACAAAACATCCCCCCCCGAGCGGTTCTGACTCTGTTGGGCCTCCAGGCTAAGGTAGCGGTTGACCCGGTAGTTCAGGCGCACCTGGGTTGGATTCTTCTGATTAGAGGGGTTGGACTTGCGTTCAACGGTTAGGGTCAGGCCCTTGGCAAGAGGTTTGACCACCCCCAGAGTTCCTTTACCGGTTTTCAAGCTGACATTGCCTAAGACCGGGAAATCCTCGCCCAGAAAATCTTGAATCTTTTGGGCGGTAATACCTCCTAAAACCCCCACCGCCTGCTGGCTCACATTGAATTCCTCCTGGCTCAGGTTTCCGGTGGGTCGGCCAAAAAGCAGATAAGAAAGTATATCATTGGGAGGCATGGAAGGGTCACTGGACAACTCGATCTTGGGATTATTCAGCGGCCCGGAGGCATTTACCATAAAAGTGGCATCGGTCATCTCATGAACTGCTTGGGCTTCTAAATATGGTTCTTGGTGGGGGACTCCCGGGAAATCTACGATTCCTTTTGTAATTTTGAACTCGCGATCATATACCTCAATACTACCCTCTAAAGTTCGGACGGTTCCTCCTAACTGGATTGCTTGGTGCGGCAGTTTGCTGATGCGGAGATGCAGAGCCAGCTCCACTTTGGCGAGTTTATCAATGATCCAGATGTCTTCCGGACCATCAACCCTCAGGTCGATCTTCATATTTTCCATCAGCTCCGGAGTTGCGGTAGGTTCGCTCTCGGCTTCTTCCTGCCGCACCATAACAATATCCTGATGCCTACCAGTCGCCGAACCGGATTGGATGAAATCGGTGCCGAGAGAAGCCTGGGGAATGGTCACCTGCCCCTTTAGCACTAGAGCCATTAAGGGACCGTTCAGGTTGATGTCGCCAGTAGTGTAAGCCTCCAACCCGGCGCGCCCCAATACCTTAAAATTATCGAATTGGGCCCGAGCCCTGATATGTTCATGGGTAAAACCCGCCAATTCCACGTTTCCGCTCAGTTTGGCCGTTCCTGAGCTCTTCAGGGTAAGTTGTGGCAGACTTATTTTCTGGTTTTGTATCCGTATTACTCCGGGAAGCAACTTATAGGGCAGACCGGCTTGCCGCAGAGTTAGCTCCCCCTCACCCCACCGGATCTCGCCGGACATCCGGGGCTGGTCCATGGTTCCCTGTAATTCCGCCCAGAGGTCCAGGGAACCCTCGGTTTTTTCCAGTTCTTCACTGAAAGCCGTCAACATGGCGAGGTTGGCTCGCTCTCCCCGGAGGCGGAAATACAGCTCCTCGTCCAGTTGGGCAAGTTGAAAAGGGATAATGGAAAGTCGCAGAGGTATGCGACCTTCCCAGGTAAAACGGGCTTTGGAAGGGCCTTCTTGCAGGCCGCCGTTGAACTGGAAGAGGGTGGGGCGATAGCTCAAGCTGGTGGTAAGGGATTGGAAGGAAAGATGTTTCCAGCCTCCAGAGAGCAGACTTATCTGTCCCTCAATTTCCGGCTGTTCGGACCGGCCGGATAAAGCTATCTGGGCGTTGAGTTTCCCTCGTAAATCCTTTATTTTGGCTAATTTTACCGGCAAGTCGCGAGCCTCCAGGCGAGCTGCAATTTGTTGACCTTTAAGCCGGGCCTGGATAATTACCCGACCTTCATCGACCTGGAAGGTGGCGGGTTCCAATTCCAGGCCAGGAGAGAACCGGGCGCATACTGGTCCAAGATTGTGGGCCGAAACTTCGAACAAACGAAACCGGGCCTGCTGCAGAATCAGGGACAACGGACTAGCACTCAGATCCAGGCTGCCTCGGAGCTCAGCCTGCGGGCCATCGGGGGAGGTGGCCTGGAGATTAAAATTCCAGTTTGATGTTTGGCCCTGGCCTTGGAAGCTGGCCTGGTGAAAAAGTCCGGCCGGGGTATTAAGGTTTTTGGCCTGGAGGTCCAACTGTCCCGAGTCCGGGGGCAGGCCCTGGCCCTCAACCTTGAGGAACAAGGATTTCACCCCGAAATTATCCCAGGAAAGGGCTTGGCCCCGGACCTGCAAGGTGTATTGGGGAGCGTGTTGGTGGCCTTGGAGCGAGCCTTCCCAGGCCAGGGAGCCCCCCCACGCCGCGGGCACCGGCCAGTTGCCGCCGCGCAATGATTTCCCGCGATGGGTGAAATCAAGCCGCTCCCCTTTCAGAGAGCCCTGGAGTTCCGCCTGCAAGTTCCCCAGATGTAAGCGGAGTTGAGGAATATTCAGATTGGGACTCTCATAAGTCAGGCGTCCCCGTAACTCTTTTAAAGGATGCTCACCCAGACGCCCGGTGACCTCCAGTTCGCCGGCGGCCACGGCCCGGCTCCAAGACGACAGGTCCGGCACCCGAAAGCTACCGGTAAGCTTACCGCTAAACAGGCTGCCTGACGGCACCCCTAGACCCAAGAGCGCAGGTTGAAAGTCCTTAACCTGGAGTTTTACGCTGCCTTTGGGGGCCGCCAGTAAGGAGCCTTGGGCGTTAAGGGTTAAACCGCCGAAATTGCTCTGGATAAGGCTTTCCAGCTTTTGTTGCTGAGCATTACCTTTAAATACGACTTCAATCGGCTTAAGTTCCGCCGCACCATAGTTAAAGGAATTGACCTTAAGCCGCCAATCAAATTGCGGCGGCGGCCAGGCCAGACCGGCCCCTTTCAGGTGGAGCCGGATATTAAGCGGCGTAGCCTGTTTATATTGCGCAGCCCGGGCCTGGTCCAGGGCCGCCAGCATCTCCGGGGTCAGGCCTTCCAGGCTGAAGGTTAGATCATAGCTCTGCTTTTCCTCTTCCTGACTCAGCAGGCCGTTTAAGGCATAGGCGGCCTGGTGAATCTGGCCTCCTAAGCTGAGTTCCATTCTGGCCCAGGTGCCTTGCAACTGCAATTTTCCGGTCGGTTCCCAGCCCGTCGGCCACTGGGCCCAGAATTGCCTGATCAGAGCATTCGGCAGAGGACCGATCTTGCCACCCAGTTGGATCTCCCCGGCTTTCTCAACCAAGGCGACCTGCCCCGCCAGGTTAAGCAGGGACTGCTCTTGAGATTCCACTACCAAGGAAGGAAGTTTAAGAAGCTCCGGACTGAGCGTAAGACGACTGGCCAGCCGGTAGCGCCCCCAGGGAGTGGTGACGGCTAGCTTAACCTTTTTCACCTCCAGGATCTGCTCGGGCTTAAGGGGATGGAGAAGGCCGAAGGCCAGATCGAGATCCAGGTCCTGAAAGGTCTTGCGCTCCCCGGCCTGAATGATGGTAACTTCCCCGGCTTGGATCAGAATTTGGGAAAAACCCAGGGCCCGTATCGGCAAGGACACCGGCGTCGGAGGGCCTTCGGAAGGCGGAAGAATTTTAGTGACATTCCACTGCCCCTGCTGATCTTGCTCAAGGGTAAGGTGAGGTTTATAGAGGGCCAGTCTGCTAATCAGCGGCTGTAGCCTCAAAAGCGAAGTAAATGAGAGGCGTATTTCCAGACTGCGGGCCCGCAGGACTTCCCCCTGGGGGCTGGTAAGCACAATATCATTAAAAAAATATCCCGTAAACGGAGTACCCTCGATTTCCTGGACGGTTAATTCGCCCTGAATCTGACCCTGGGCCGCAGCCACAATTTTTCGTCCTGCCCAGGCCCAGAACATATCGGACCTCAAGATCATCCAGGCCGCGAAGCTGATGATTAATAAGATCACCATCACGGTGAACAGAAATTTGCGAAGTCGAGGATAACTAGTCATAGCTTTTATAAAATTACCACATTAAGTGATTATCGCAATGCTGAATTTGACGCCCAGAACCCTTTTCCTATCAGTTTGGCGCCAACTTTGCGTTAACCTTGGTCAGCTTGAACAGCTTTAAAAGGCCTGTCCGATAGTAAAATGAATGCGATAATCATCCTTGTGGCGATCGATGGGATTGAGGGGGAATCCGATATCGACCCCGACCGGGCCAATAGGACTGCTATAGCGTAAGCCAAAACCCGCCGAGTACTTCAACTGACCGACATCCAGATCTTCGACCAATGGGTAAACATTCCCGAAGTCCAGGAAAACGACGCCGCGAAATTCCTTATAAAGGGGAACTCGGGCTTCCAGACTGCCTTCCAACAAGGCATTGCCTCCGATCGGATTGCCTGCCGAATCCCGGGGGCCTAAATAATCCAGGCGATAACCACGTACACTATTATAGCCGCCGCAGAAAAAACGCCGATACAGGGGGATTTCGTCAGTAGACTGAATAGGTTCAATAAGGCCTAACTTGAGGCGGGCCGCCAGGATAAATTTTTTGCCGCCAATCCCCTGATAGCGCCTGCCTTCCAGTACCGTCGAACCAAACTGCAGATTCGAGCCTAAAAAGTTTGAGGCCAGTTCTCCCTCTCCAAATAATAATCCTCCCTCGGTAGGATCGACGCTATTATCGGTCGTTTCTTGACGCAACCCCAAAATTGCCGAAGAAATTCGGAAAAGTTCATCAGATTCAGGCTCTCGTAAAAGCTCTTTGGTTTCGGGATGGATGTCATAATAGCGCGTGAAGAGAAGATTATGACCAAAATGAAGACGAAAATCCCAAGGCAGGTCCCGCTCCAGGCGGGATTGAGTGTAGTACGTCCGGTTGGTATAGGCCGGCAGATCTTCACGAATCCAGCCGCCCTGAATAGCTAGGTCAAAAAAACTGGCCCAGAGTTGGGGATTCATGAAGATGGCTTCGACCCGGGATTCGATGCTGGAATACTTGGATTCCAGATCCAACACTCGCCCCCCACCTCCGACATTCCTGGTGCGCAGGGCTAAGCGCGCCCGTAATTCTTCCTCATCCCCGTATCCCAGCCCCAGTTTGATTGATCTTTTTTTCTTCTCCTTGACCTTGACCGAAATCGGAATATAGCGTTCTTTCTCCGGTACTTCTTCGGGAGTAAGCGCTACGCTCTCAAACAGGTCCAGCTTGTAAAGGTTTCTCTGACTGTTATAGATTTCCTCAAAATTAAAAATCTCTCCCTTCTCAAAGGTTAATTTCCTGAGAATAATATATTCTGGAGTTTCTTGCTCTCCTTCGACACTGATTGCCCCAAAATAGGACAAGGGTCCGGGGATAACTTTCACCCGGATTCTGGCGGTGTTCTTGACATCGTCCAAATAGATCTTGCCCTCCACTGTGCCCCGGGGATAGCCATGGTCTAAGAGATAGTTGAGATACAAGCGCTTGAGTTCTTCATAGTTGCTTTCAATGAAACGCTCCCCGGGTTTTAAAGGCCATTGGTCCTGGAGTGTGGAGAGCTCCACCGCAAGGAACGTGTTGGCAATCTCAATATCCACGTCTGTTACTTCAACCCAAGGGCCTTCGTCGATGTTCACCTCCACTTCCACTCGTCCCTCTTCATCCTTTTGTATTTTGGGGGTGATGCGGGCGTGATAAAACCCTTGCTGGCGATAAAAGGCCTGCAAACGTTCTACATCTCTTTCCAGTCCCTTTGGCTTGAAGGGGGGCAGTTTTTTCCAGGGCCAGCGGGATGGCAGGGTGAGTGTGAGTTCTTCTTTAATATTGTTAGTAGGAATAATCTGGTTGCCGGTAATTGTCAGGGAGCGGAGCGACAGAGGGGCATCCTCTTCTTCAAATCGGGTCATGCCAAGGCTTACCCAAGAGATTAATATTGCTAAGGTAAGTAACAGAATAATAATTTTCCCTGAAACCCGGTTCAAATTTTGCATATAAAATTATTCACCTGAACCATTGATTAAACCATAAAGCGACCTCTTAATTAGGCAATCAACAACTTACGACCCGACCCTAAAATACCCGGGAATTGTCCTCTGTTACCCAGGCAGCCTTTTTCTGAACTTCCCGCCCGATTTGTAAGTTTTTTCCCCGGCCTTAATAATGCTTATCAGGATTTTATTAGGTTCCCAAGATCATCTTTAAAACCACCGGCCAGGAATTGGTTTTAGAGAATTTTGGCATATATTCCAACCTCATGGCCTGGTTTTGCGCCCGCTCTCCAAACCTAAGAATCAGATAAGTTACTCCAAAACCATTATTATACTTGATTACTATTTTAACATTATTTCATCAGTTGACAATAACTTAGACAATCTCAGCAATGTCCGGTTAAGTTTTTGCGTGCGTCTGTGTTGCAAGCCCATGATCAGAGATTGCCTTATTTTCAAGTTTAAGCCCACGGATCTCGTTAATGATTTTGATTCGTAATTCTCTAACTCTTTTTTAAACCCTTTAGTGGAGTGCGATGCCGCGATGTTTAGGCGAAAATTTCTCTGGCCTTTTTCCTGGCCTCAGGATAGTTTGAGGAATTTGAATTTCCGGAAAAAATTTGTTATCTTACAATAATTCTTGGAATCAGCTGATTTCTGTGGGGGATGAAAAAATCGCGCCAAAAAGCTATAGGAACCGAATGATTTTTAGCTGTCTGGTGGTGTGCTTCTGTCTGGTCGCCCTGGGAGCCACCAGCAGGGCAGAAGAACCGGACTACCACCGACTGTGCCAGGAGTTAAAAAAATCCGGGTTTAAAATCGTTTACTCCGGTTTAGCTTACGGTGTCCCGTTCGTCGAAATCGAGATCCCCCAGGACTTTTCCATCACCCGCCTCTGTCGGCGCGTCCCCAGCTTCAACCGCGATTTTGATCAATGTCGGAACAGAATCTCCTTTTTCAACGCCCTCCACCCCTCATATATCAAGACCCGCACCCGAGAGCCGTTCTCCATCGAAAGCAGTACGCTGCGAGTTCCTTTAGATCTTTACAAAATGCCAGAGATTTTCCCGGCCTATGACAAGTCCTTGGTGCAGCATGGTAAATACCTGCTGGTAGATATTGGCAAGGGCTTTCTGGCTTTTTACGTCGCGGGAGAACTCAAGCGGGTATTTCCAATTTCGGCCGGGGCTCCGGGCCAAAAGACGCCCTTAATCACCTTTGCGGTCCAGGCCAAGTTTCAGAACCACTGGTCCACTATTTACGAGACCTGGATGCCGTGGGCTCTGCTGCTCCAGCGGCCGTACTACATTCACGGCGGTGCCCTCCCCGGCAAAAACGATTCTGCCGGCTGCATCCGATTATTCACCCATCATGCCCAGGAATTGTTTGACCTGGTAGAGGTCGGTACCCCGGGCCGCATCATCCACACCCCTAAACTGGACCGCACGCATCCGGTCCCTTTCTGCCGCTAAGGGTCTTCACCCTTCCCCGACCGACATTGGCAAAGGGCCTTCTAATCTCACGGGAAAAAGAGAAATTGCGGCAACGGCAAGAGATGCTTGCTGCCGCCCTCGATCTTTTCTCACAGAA
>JAFDGA010000051.1 GCA_019309545.1 Deltaproteobacteria bacterium | reverse complement strand
CTTCCCTTTTTTATTTGTTATTACTCGGTCATAAAATAAATGAATTGGAGTTAAAAAACAGCTCTTGGGAAAGGGGGCTAGGGGTCGCAGACCCCTTGCCCCTCTCCCAAACCCCCTCCCCAACCCCTTAACAGGGGATGGAAGGGGAGCTTGAGGGGAGCCCTCAAATTAACCTTTTAAATGCACGGAATAATAACTCCAACCCCAAGGAAAAAAATCCCGGCAGCCACGAACCCAAGCATGGATAGCTTCTTAAAAGTGCAATGCATCAACTTTTCCGGCAGGTGCAAAAAATGACGCTTTATCTCGGGTTGGTCGGCGAAATTACGCATTACCCCTCCGCCGAAATATGGCCTCGGCCAGCAGCCAACTGGCAAACAAAAACAACAGACCGGCCAGCAGCGGGACAACCGGGGTGGCAAATGCGGATTGCCCGGTAACCCCCAGTTGCAAGAGCTCCACCACGTAGGTCAGGGGCGAGGCCAGGGCCAAGGGCTTAAGCCAAGAGGGCAATTGGGCCAGGGGCATGAAGATCCCGCTCACAAACAAGATCGGGAATCGGAAGAAGTTCATCAGGGTCATGGCTTCAAAGACCTCCCGGACCATAACCGCGGCAGTCAGGCCCAACAGGGAAAAACAGCCGGCTCCCAGCACCAGGCCCGTCGCAAAGATCAGGGGATTAACCATTGGCATTCCCAAGGCGAGCTTTAGGCCCAGGCTTAACGCCAAGGCCGAAGCCAGGCCGTAGGCTGAGGCACTGGCCGCCTTTCCCAGAATAATGGTGCGCATGGATAGGGGCGCTAAGAGCAGCCGCTGGAAAGTGCCGGCCCGCTTTTCAAAGGTGACCACGATGGCGGCCATGGAGGTATTGCCGAATAGCAAGGTCATGGCAATGACCCCTGGCGCAATGGCCAAATAGGTAGCCGGGTCTTTAACGTAGAGAGAAAGGATTAAGACCGCGGGGAACAACAACCCCCAGGTGATGAGCGGCGGCTTGCCGTAGTAGCTCTCAATGTCCTTGCAGCTGATGGCCAAGGCCCGCCGGAACTGGTTCATGCTCAAGCCTCTGCTTCCGGGCTGCCTTCGTCAAAGAAGCTCATGAAGGCGTCTTCCAGGCTGGGGGTGATGGTATGGATTTCCGCAATGCGCACCCCTTCGCTTCTGGCAAAGGCCACCAATTGCTCCAGAGCTGCCTGGGATTCGGCAACCTCGAGGCGCCAAGCCCCGTTTTGGGAAGAGGTTTTAAGAACCGCCGGACAGGTCCGCAGTAGTTGATCTGCTTCGATTTCCGGCGAGAAGGTCACCGCCAGGAGATTGAGGCGCTGCACCCGCTGCCGGATTTCCTCCGGCGTGCCCTGCGCCGCCACCCGACCCTGAATGAGGATGAGCACTCGCTGGCTCAAGGTCTCGGCTTCCGACAAGTTGTGGGTAGTAAGAAACACCGTAGCGCCCCGTTGGTTGATCGTCCGGATAAGTTCCCGCAAGGCCCGGGCGCTGGGCACATCCAGACCGGAGGTGGGTTCGTCCAGAAAAACCACCTCCGGATTATGCACCAGGGCGGCGGCAATGGTTAAACGCCGCTTTAATCCCCGGGACAGGGCCCCGAAGGGAGTGGCCGCCCGGTCGGCCAGTTCGAAGAATGTCAATAGCTCCTCAGCCCGGTAAGTGCGAGCCGGGCGCGGCAAGCCATATAATTCCCCCAAATACTCCAGATTGCGACGGCAGGTAAGTTCGGGATAGAGATTGGACTCATCGGGCACGACCCCAATGCGTTCTTTCACAAAAACCGGGTTCTGGGCCACATCTGCCCCGCAGATGCTTACCTCCCCGGCGTTTCGGTCGAGCAAACCGGAAAGAATCTTAATGGTGGTGGTCTTGCCGGCCCCGTTCGGTCCCAGGTAGGCAAAAATTTCTCCCCGCAGTACCGAGAAACTCACCTCGCATAGCGCCTTCAGGGAGCCAAAGCTTTTGTTCAAGCCGGAAACGACAATGGCTGGGGAAGATTCCATCTGGGGCAGCAAGCCGCTGAGGCCGGTAGGGAGACAAAGCCCCCTTCCGGGTAGCAACCTCACTTTTTTTGTGAAACCAGGCAAGGGTGTTCTGGAGCCTCACCATGGCATTTCTGGATCTGCTCCGGTGAGCAATTTTCCGGTTCGCCCTTCAACTCTTCCGGTTTCTGACATTCGGTTTTACAGTTACACATGGTTTACCTCCTGGTTTGGTAAAATTGCAGGGTTCTAACTCGGCTGGGAGCGTGAAGAACCCCTCTAAATCCTCTTTCCAGGGTGAGATTGTTTCATGGTTGAGTTGATAATGCATGAAATAACCGCGCTTTTCGGCCTTCACCAGGCCAGCCTCCTTGAGCATCTGCAGGTGCTGGGACACCGCGGCGAGGGTTATCCCCAGCATCTTTGCCAGGACCCCCACGCAAAGAAACCGGTGTTTAAGCGATTGGATGATCCTGACCCGGGGCGTAACTGCTAAGACCTTAAACATCCGGGCCAACTCTCGGTCAGTGGCCATATTTTATTTTAGCAGCTGCTAAATTAAGTGCTATAATTTTTTGGCGACAGGGTAAACTATTCCATTGAAGAGTTTGTCGCTGACAAAAAATCGACTCCGGTATGGGGATTAGGCCATGCTCTTCCCGGTTTCGGGGGTTGAAGTCAATCCACTTGTTCCGCCCCTGGTAGCCTTGGTGGTTTCCACGTTCACCTCCATGGGAGGCGTCTCCGGAGCCTTCCTGCTGCTCCCCTTTCAGGTGAGTGTCTTGAATTTTACCAGCCCCGCGGTCAGCCCTACCAATCTGGTGTTTAACATCGTGGCCATTCCCAGCGGTGTCTGCCACTACATCCGGGAAGGCCGGATGAACTGGCCTATGACCTGGGTGGTGATCCTGGGAACCTTACCCGGACTCTGGGCCGGGGCCCTGATCCGGGTGAACTGGATGGTGGAGCCAGGTCGATTCAAGCTCTTTATGGGATGTGTGCTCCTTTACATCGGCTTGCGGTTAGTTTATGAACAGACCTCTTGGGCCAAGCGGCGGAAGGCCAGAATTACGGAGTTCGAGGCCCGAGTCAAGGAACGCCTCCGGAAGCTACTGAAGGAAGCCGGGCCATCCTACGGGAAAGCCCTGCCTCCCGCTGCCCGGGTAAAGACCCGGAGCTGGGGGCTAAGGAGGGTTGAGTATGAATTTCTGGGAGAAACCTTCTCTTTTAATGCGCTGGTTCTGTTTCTGCTGTCCCTGATAGTCGGTCTCATTGGCGGCACCTACGGCATCGGCGGCGGAGCTATTATCGCCCCTTTCGTGGTGACTATCTTCGGGCTGCCGGTCTATACCGTGGCCGGGGCCGCGCTGATGGGGACCTTCATCACTTCGGTGTTCGGGGTGGCCGTTTACTATGTTCTGGCCCCCTTTTACCCTGGCCTGGGGGTTGCTCCGGATTTAACTCTTGGGGCGCTCTTTGGCCTTGGTGGTTTCTGTGGCATGTACGTGGGAGCCAGACTTCAGAAATTTATCCCCGCCCCCCTCATCCGTATCGGCCTGGGCCTAATTATTTCTTTCCTGGCCCTACGCTATGTTATAGGATTTTTTCTGTAAAGTGTTCGTGAGATATCTTCAAAGTCTCTTTTGGGGGGCATCTCGGAGTCCTAATCCTGGGGTTTTCCTTTTTCAAAGTAATAACTACCGCCTAATCACACCCGGCCCGCGCTTGGGACTGTCCTTTTCCCATAGGGCGGCACCATGGCCGGGATTCAAGCGCAGATTTTTCATTCCTCAGCTATCGTCCCACCCTAAACACTGGCATCACCCACTGGGCGGCAGCGATGCAGCGTCAGTGTAACGATCCGAACTTATCCTGTGCCTGTACGGCAAAGCTTGGATCAGGAATTCAATACAATAGATTCACCGTGCCAGGAGAGATAGTGGAGTTTGAACCATTCACATCATTTCTCAAAAAAATTCGCTTTAAGCAAATATTTTGATTGTGTGCTTTGCGGTATATGACCCACAATAATGCTTGATCGAGAGGGCCAGGAAGCCGCCCTCCGTCTTTGCCGCTGCAGTCGGTGAACCATGGGGCTTTGATCAACCGCCATAACCTCTCAAGGGGTTGAGATGGGGGAATAGTATGGATATCGACGCTGTGGTCGAAAACAGATCTCTTTACCGATCACGAAATTTTATGGTAGTTGACAAGATCATGTTTTGCCGATGGCAAAAATACTCATATTGGTTAATAGAGGCTAGTATGGTATGATAGCTTATGCATGAGCTTTCCCTTTTAGATGATCTGCTGGGTAAGATCGAAGCCCTGGTTCAGGAACATCAGGCCCAAAGGGTGTTGGCCCTCACTCTTCGGATAGGCTGTCTGGCGCATATCTCACCGGAGCACCTGCGTCATCATTTTCTCCTGGCTGCGCCGGGAACAGTGGTGGAAGGGGCCCGCCTAGAGATCAAAGTGCTTAACGACCTCACTCATCCTCAGGCCCAGGAGATCGTCCTGGAAGCCGTGGAGCTTGACGCCTAATGAGTCCCTTACTGCGGTCGGGCAATCTAAGCCGATCACTGCCTCATCGTCGCCACCGGTTCCGGTTGCAGGGAGTCGTCCAAGGGGTGGGCTTTCGGCCTTTTGTTTATCGGCTGGCCACCGAATTAGGGCTTTCTGGCTGGGTCAGTAATTCTCCCCAGGGAGTTGAGTTAGAAATCGAGGGCCCCCCGGAGCGGCTGAACAGATTCCAGGAGCGTCTGATATCTGAAAAACCGTCATTAGCCACCATCCGAGCGGTTGATTTACAGATCCTGGAACCCCAAGGCGACCGCAACTTTACGGTCCAGCCGAGCAGGCTTACCGGCCCCAGAACCGCCCTGGTGCTTCCAGATCTGGCCACCTGCCCGGATTGCCAGCGGGAAATTTTTGACCCCCATAATCGGCGTTATCGCTATCCCTTCACCAATTGCACTTACTGCGGCCCCCGGTTCAGCATTATGACGGGCATTCCCTATGATCGGCATCAGACCACCATGAAGCACTTTCCCTTATGTCCGGAATGCCTGGCCGAATACCATAACCCGGCTGACCGCCGTTTCCAGGCTCAGGCTATTGCCTGTCCGCAGTGCGGGCCGCATCTGGAGCTGTGGGATTGCCAGGGCAAAGTACAGGCCACCCACGAGGACGCCTTGCGGCAGGCTGCGGCGGCCATCCGGCAGGGAGATATCGTAGCCCTGCATGGCTTGGGGGGCTTCCAGTTAATAGTGGATGCCACTCAACCCGAAGCGGTGCAGCGCCTGCGGCAACGCAAAGACCGGCCGGAAAAACCCCTGGCCCTGATGTATCCTTCATTAGATTTGGTCAAGGCACACGTCGGGATTTCATCCCGGGAGGAGTCCTCGTTGCTCTCCCCGGAAGCCCCTATTGTGCTGCTCAGGCGTAAGCCGGAGGGAGAATTAATCCTAGTTAATGAAATTGCCTTGGAGGTGGCCCCCGGCAATCCTTATCTGGGCATTATGCTGCCTTATACACCCCTCCACCATCTACTGATGGATCTTGTGCAGGTACCGGTAGTGGCTACCAGCGGTAATCGCAGCGGCGAGCCGCTGTGTATTTCTCCGCCCCAAGCCCTGGAGCAACTTGGGGAAATCGCCGACCTTTTCCTGGTGCACAATCGGCCGATCGCCCGGCCGGTGGATGATTCCATTGTTCAGGTGGTAATGGGGCAGGAACAGCTGTTACGCCGGGCCCGAGGTTATGTCCCCCGATCAATATCTGTCCGTTCAGCTCTGCGGCCGATACTGGCCGTTGGCGGACACCAGAAAAATACCCTGGCCCTGGCCGCAAAGGAAGAAATCTGGCTCAGCCAACATATCGGCGATTTAGAGACCTGGGCGGCGGGCCAACGTTTCCAGCAGGTCCGGCAAGATCTAATCCAGCTTTATGACGGTCAGCCGGAAGCCGTGGCCAGTGATCTGCATCCGGAGTACTTTTCCACCCAGGAGGCGGAGCGCCTCGATCTGCCGCTTATTCAGGTGCAGCATCACTATGCCCATGTCCTGGCCGCCATGGCCGAACACAATCTGGCAGGGGGGCTGTTGGGAATCGCCTGGGACGGCTCCGGCTATGGTTTGGACGGCACTATCTGGGGCGGCGAATTTTTGGAAGTAAATACTATTTCATTTCAACGGGTCGCAACTTTCCGGGCTTTTCCCCTGCCGGGGGGTGAAGCTGCAATCAAAGAACCCCGACGCTCTGCCCTGGGTCTGCTCTATGAAATTTTTGGTCCTCGCTGCCTGGAAATGACAGAGTTGTCCCCGCCACGAAGCTTTTCGAAAACCGAACGACATATACTGGTAACCATGTTGGAGAAAGGTCTTAATTCTCCAATGACCTCGAGCGTCGGGCGCCTCTACGATGCCGTCGCAGCTTTGGTGGACCTGCGGCAACAGACCAGTTTCGAAGGCCAGGCCGCCATGGAACTGCAATTTGCCGGTGAACAAATAGAGAACCAGACCGCCTATGCCTTTACCATCAACGGTAATAGTGCTCTCCTGACCATTGATTGGGAACCCCTGGTCCTAGGTATTCTGGCGGACCTCGACCAAAATCAGACCGTAAATCTGATCGCCGCCCGTTTCCATTATACCCTGGTCGAAGTCATCCTGGCGGTGGCGAAACGATTTCCCTATCACCGGGTAGTACTCAGCGGCGGCTGCTTCCAGAACCGTTACCTTACTGAGAAAGCAGTGGAAAGCTTGGAAACCGCGGGTTTTCAACCCTACTGGCCCCGCTTAATCCCGCCCAATGATGGCGGGCTGGCAGTCGGGCAGATCATGGCGGCACAGAGAATATTATCGCAAGGGTAGAATACGATGTGTCTGGCGATTCCGGGGGAAATTTTGAGCATCCAGGGAGAGGAGCCGCTCTCCCGCACGGCCCGGGTGAGTTTCGGCGGCCTGGTCAAAGAGGTCAGCCTGGCCTGTGTACCACAGGCTCAGGTGGGCAATTATGTCCTGGTCCACGTGGGTTTTGCCATTAATATCCTGGACGCATCTGCGGCCCAGCAGACCTGGGAATTATTGCGGCAATTGGATAGGCCATCAAAATAGCAGAACCGGCCTTAGGATGTTTCCTTGATATGGGCGGGATGCCCGTCCTCCGGCCAAAAGGCCAACATGGAAGCTTGCTGTAACATAATGAAATTTTTGAATGAATATTGTGATCCAAAAGCCGCCGCCTGCCTGGCTCAGGCCATTAAGGAGCTGATTACCCGCCCCTGGACAATCATGGAGGTGTGCGGCGGCCAGACCCATGCCCTGGTGAAATACGGCATCGACCAGTTGTTGCCTGGCGAGCTTAATCTGGCCCACGGCCCTGGTTGTCCGGTCTGTGTCACCCTTCGCAGTCGGGTTTGAAACCACCGCCCCGGCCACTGCCCTGTCGGTTCTCCAGGCTCAACAACAGGGCTTGGCCAACTTTTCGCTGCTGATGGCCCAGGTGATTCTACCTCCGGCCATCAATGTCCTGTTAAAATGCCCTGGTCATAACCTGGATGGCTTTATGCTGGCCGGGCATGTCTGCAGCGTGATGGGATATGCCGGTTATGAACCACTGGCCCAGCATTATCAGGTGCCCATGGTGGTAACCGGTTTTGAACCGTTGGATCTGCTGCAAGGCATTTATCTCTGTTTGAAGCAATTGGAAGCCGGGCGAGCCGTGGTGGAGAACCAGTATTGCCGGGCAGTAAGTCGGGAGGGCAACCTGAGGGCCCAGAGCCTGATCTGGGAGGTCTTTGAACTAGAGCCGCGCGCCTGGCGGGGGTTAGGGGAGATCCCGGCCAGCGGCTTGCGCCTGCGGGACCGATACCAGCGTTATGACGCCGAGTGGCGTTTTGGTCCGGTGCAGACCAGGCCGGAGGCAGCTTCCGAGTGTATCAGCGGGGAAATTCTGCAAGGGCTCAAAAAACCCGACCAATGCCCGGCCTTTGGCTGCCGCTGCACCCCCAGCCACCCCCTGGGGGCTCCCATGGTCTCTTCCGAAGGCGCCTGCGCCGCTTATTATCAATATCGCCTCTTGGAATCGGCCATTACCCCTAAGTCCCAGAAAGACAAGGATTAATGGAGATAGTCCGATTTTCAGCATTGCCCCAGGTCATCACCCTGGCGCACGGCGGCGGCCGCCAGATGCACCAACTTTTAGAACAGTTGATCCTGCCGGTCTTTGCTAATCCCTGTCTAGAGACCCGGCATGACAGCGCCGTGGTCGAGTTATCCACGGTCAGACTGGCCTTAACTACCGATTCCTATGTGGTCCGCCCCCTGGAGTTCCCAGGGGGGGACATTGGCAGCCTGGCCGTCTATGGCACCGTCAACGATCTGGCCATGTGCGGGGCCAGGCCGTTTTATCTGAGCTGCGGTCTGATCCTGGAAGAAGGCCTGCCCCTGGCTACTTTACGGCGTTTGTTGCAATCCATGCAGGAAGCTGCGCAGCAGGCCAATGTGCTCCTGGTAACCGGAGATACCAAAGTGGTGGAGCGAGGCAAAGGCGACGGCCTCTACATTAACACGGCTGGGGTCGGGCTCATCTCCCACCCCTGGGCTATCGCCCCGGCCAGCGTGCGGCCCGGCGATATGGTGCTGGTCAACGGCGACCTGGGACGCCACGGTATGGCAGTCATGGCGGTGCGGGAAGGGCTGGCCTTTGAGACTCAGATAGAGAGCGATAGCGCGCCTTTAGCTGACCTGGTCCTGGCCCTCCTGGAGGCCGGAATTGAGATCCACTGTCTGCGGGACCTGACCCGCGGGGGGCTGGTGAGCGCCCTGGTAGAGATTGCCGAAACCGCGGCGGTGCACATTCATCTGGATGAAAATTGCATCCCGGTAAACCCAATGGTTCGGGGGGCTTGCGAGATTCTGGGTCTGGACCCGCTTTATGTGGCTTGTGAAGGACGGTTTGTGGCCTTAATCCCGCCCTCTCAGGCTGATCAGGCCATAAGCCTGATGCGCACCCATGCCCTAGGGGGTCAGGCGGTGGTTATCGGCCAGGTGATCGAGTCTGCCGCGGGCCGGGTTACCCTAAAGACGCCGATCGGCACTACCCGCCGCTTGGACCTGGCCAGCGGCGAACAATTGCCGCGCATCTGTTAGAAAAAACGGTTAATCTGAGGGGAGGGCCGGGGGACCGCCGGCTCCCCTTCCAACCCCCCTTAAGGGGTTGGGGAGTGGGTTTGGGAGAGGGGCAAGGGGTCTGCGACCCCTAGCCCCCTTTCCCAAGAGCTGTTTTTTAACTCCAATTCATTTATTTTATGACCGAGTAATAACAAATAAAAAAGGGAAG
>JAFDGA010000050.1 GCA_019309545.1 Deltaproteobacteria bacterium | reverse complement strand
GGGTCATTTCGGCCCTTACGGCGGGCGCTTCGTGCCCGAAACCCTGATGCCGGCCTTACTGGAGCTGGAGCAGGCCTATCGCCGCATCCGCCGCGATCCGGCCTTTAAGAAGGAACTCGCGGCACTGTCCAAAGATTACGTGGGGCGGCCGTCACCCCTGTATTATGCCCGGCATCTGACCGAAGCCTTAGGCGGCCCCCAGATCTACCTAAAACGGGAAGATCTCAACCATACCGGCGCCCACAAGATCAACAATACCCTGGGTCAGGGACTGCTGGCGCGGCGGATGGGCAAGAAACGGCTGATTGCCGAGACCGGGGCCGGTCAGCACGGGGTGGCCACCGCCACCATCGCCGCTCTGTTGGGGATGGAGTGTGATATTTACATGGGTACCGAGGATATCCGCCGCCAGCGGCTCAATGTCATCCGCATGAAGCTTTTGGGGGCGCGGGTGATTCCGGTGGAATCGGGCAGTTGCACCCTGAAGGATGCCATGAATGAGGCCATCCGGGACTGGGTCACCAATGTCCGCCATACCCATTATGTCATCGGCTCGGTGGCCGGACCGCATCCTTATCCCATGCTGGTGCGGGATTTTCAAGCCGTCATCGGCCGGGAGACCAAGGCCCAACTGCGTCGGGTGGCGGGCCGGTTGCCCGATTGCCTGGTGGCCTGTGTCGGCGGCGGCAGCAACGCTATGGGGTTATTCTACCCCTTTGTCAAGGACCCGGTGCGCTTCATCGGCGTCGAAGCCGCCGGCCAAGGGGTGGAATCCGGCCATCACGCCGCTACCCTGGTAGCTGGGACCGTTGGGGTGCTGCACGGCTCCCTGGGCTACCTGCTGCAGGATGCCTGGGGCAATATTCAGGAAGCCCATTCCCTGGCCCCCGGGCTGGACTATCCCGGAGTCGGACCACAACACTGCCTTTTCAAAGATAGTGGCCGGGCCCAGTATGTGGCGGTGACCGATGAGGAGGCCCTGGCGGGTTTTAAATTGCTCTCCCGGACCGAGGGCATCTTACCGGCCCTGGAGAGCTCCCACGCGGTGGCCTATGTCCAGAAAGCCGCGGCCGAGTTCCGCCCGGAAGAGATTGTCGTGATCAATCTTTCCGGCCGGGGGGATAAAGACGTCGAGGCGGTGGCCGAAATCTTGGAAGTTTAAATAAGTTATTAGATTATTAGGTTATCTATTTGTCTTTATATAGAAAATCGTGACGGAGAGCGAATGAAGTGCATTGCTGCGATGTTTCAACGCTTGGCTAAACAGGGTGAAACCGCCCTGATTCCCTATATCACCGCCGGGGATCCGGATCTGGACACCACTCGGGCCCTGGTCTTAGAGATGGCTCGCCGGGGCGCCGACCTGATTGAATTGGGCATCCCCTTTTCCGATCCGCTGGCCGATGGGCCCACTATCCAGGCAGCCTGCGTCCGCGCCTTAAAGCACGGCGTCCATCTGGAGGATGTCTTGACCCTGGTGGGCCGTCTGCGGCGGGAAACCGACATCCCGCTGGTATTGATGGGTTACTACAATCCGGTTCTGCAATATGGACTGGAGCGGCTGGCCCGCGACGCTGCCCAACTCGGGGTGAACGGCTTCATTATACCAGATCTGCCCGGCGAACAGGCCCAAGCCTGGCGCAGCGCGGCTTTAAAGGAAGGGGTAGCCGCCATCTTTTTGGCCGCGCCGACCAGCGGCCCGGAGCGCATCCGGGCTATCGGTCAGCTGACCCGCGGATTTCTCTATTACGTCAGCATCACCGGCATTACCGGCGCCCGGACTGAGCTGCCGCCGGAACTGATCGAGGCCTTAAAAGAGGTGCGTACTCTGGTAAAATGCCCGGTGGCGGTGGGCTTTGGCATTTCGACACCGGAGCAGGTGCGGCAACTGGCCCCCTGGGTGGACGGAGTGGTGGTGGGCAGCGCCATCGTGCAGCGTATCGCCCAGTTGCCCAACCCAGAACTTGTAAAAGAAATCGGTGACTTCATCGCCGACCTGAAAGCCCCGTTACGGAGATAATGAAAAGACTTGGGGGCGATCCCCCGGATCGCCTCAACAGCCCTAGCCCTCTCCTCCAATATCCAACTTCAGACCATCGCTGGCGGCGATCACCTCGATCCCCAATTCTTTGGTTAACTCCTGAGCTACTTGCCAGGGCTTGGCCTTGAGCATGGTCATGCCAAAATGGGTCAGGATGGCCTTCCGGGGTCGGATTGCCGCTAAGATTTGCCTGACCTCATCCAGGCATAAATGCATCACCTCCCCGCTTTTATGGGGATAAGCTCTGACCACATTTATTATTAAGATCCAGGAATCTTTATAGCTTTCTAACAGACCGGGAAAATATCCGGTGTCCACCAGGAAAGCGACCGGACGGCCGTCAAAATCAAATTTAATCCCATAGGTTTCCACCGGATGCCGGTGTCTGAGGGAGGTGGAAAATTTCAGCTCGCCGATCTGATAATTCTGCTCCGGGGTCAAGACGATAATTTTTTCTAAATATGACTTTAAATAGCTCAGGACCACGGCTTTGTCGCCTTCTAGGCACTCCTGGGGGGCAAACAGAGTTCCCCGCCTTTTCAGACCTCCCGCGGTCATGGCGTCGATCAGGATATTGACATCGTTGGAGTGATCCAGATGGGCGTGGGTCAAAATAAGGGCATCTAGTTGGGTGACGTCAATGGGTGGCCTCGATTTGGCGCATCTAACCAGGGTTCCCGGCCCCGGATCCAGGATAAGATTTTGACCCTGGGCCGCAATATATACTCCGGCCGAAGAGCGTAGCTGCTTGGCTACTACAACCCGGGCCCCGGCAGACCCCAAGAATTTTATAAAAGCAGAATCCATTATTTGTGTTGTTAAGCCGGATCAATAAGGCACTTTATATCGGCCTGCTTTAATATTCCAAAGAATTCCGCCTGCTTGGTAGTTCATTTCAAAATAAGATAATAATTTGAGACCGTTGCAAAAGGGCTTAATCCCTTGACATCCCTTTTTGGTGTTTGGGAAGGGATTAGCAAACCTCAAACGAGAACAATTTTGGGTTTAAGTCCGTTATCAATCTCAGGTTTTGGTTCGCTCTTTCAGATTTTAGCTATTGGACACTAATTTCCAAAGTTTTTGGGCAATAATTATTCCAAACTCCGACCCTTAAGCCGTCCAGGCCAATCTGGGTTGGGGTGCGGCAAGGAAAGCGAGTCTGGCCAGTCTTTTCAGGTTCACTACGATAGCCACCATGAAGCTCTGGATACTGAGTTTGACCAAGCCCCAATACCGTGCCTTTTTGAGACCATGGCGTTGATTACCTACCTCCTGGAACACGACGAGCAGTCCCGGACTATCGGCGAGATCTTCCGCCAACCGGAAGAAGAGACCGAAAAACTCACGTACTTGGAGCGGCTGTGGCAATATCTCGTTGCTTTCCTGAAAACCGTTTTAAATACCCTGACTCCATTTTGTGGTCCAGGACCACAGTTTCGGGCTTACCTCGACGCTATCACTAATTCTTTCAACTACTTTTCACCCATTCAGAGGTGCGAAACTTGGGTCTCTAAGTTATCGCCGTAATAGAGATAATTCATGCTCCCGCCCCTGTCCTTGATACTTTATCGAAAACCGAAAACTCTTTTTTCTATAGCACAACCCGGCAACCCGCTCCGAGAAAAATTTTGTGGCCCTAATTACGTCAATCTGACGCTTTTACCAATCTCTGGGCCTGGCGGAGCTCAGCCGGGGTATTGAGATTCAAAAAGCTCTGTTCCTGGGGGTCAAACCGGGCCACGGTTTCGGCGGGAACCAGGCGGGTGCGGCAGTGGCGCAGAAATTCCCGCACCCGATAATCGCCCTGGGTCAGAAAGGCCTCCAGCCGGGAGAACAGCCGGCCGCGAAATACCGCGGGGAGCGGCTCCAGCCCCCGGTTGGACTGGCAGACCACCGCCTCCACGCCTTTTCCCTGAGCCTGGGCCACCAGATACCGCAACAAATCGGTCTGCAGGAAGGGGGTATCACAGGGAGCTAAGAGCACCAAAGGCGGGCGGGCATAAAACAGGGCGGTCAGCAACCCCCCCAAAACCCCGCGGCCCGGTATGAGGTCAGTGACCAGGGGAAGGTCCAGACCCAGGTGCAATTGCAGGTGATTGGAAATCAGCCAGCATTCCTGGACCAAGGGTGCCAAAGCTGCAGCTACCCACTGGGCCAGCGGCCGCCCGGCCAATCTCTGGGTCGCCTTGTCCTTGCCCAGGCGGCGGCTCTCACCTCCGGCCAGAATGGCCCCCATTAGAAAGATTTCGGTTTTCGGTTTTCGGGGTTCGGGGTTCGTTGCCGAAAATTCCTCACTAAAAACAGGATTCTTGTAATGGTTTCACTAAGGCTGAATTGCGATCAAATTGTTAAAAAACCCTGGGGGCACAGGTTCCTAACCAGTGCGGTCATGTCTGGGTCTGGCCCAGAATGAAGGCGCCAATCTCTGCAACCTGACTAGGGCTAAAGACCGGCTGCTCCGCCGGCAGGGGCTGCTCACTGATATAGCCAATGATCCGGTGATAATTCTGGGACTCACCCAGGGAGGCACCTGCCGGAACCATGACCAGCTTGGGCAACAGCCCATGTTTATAGCCTTCTACTAATATCAAATCGAGGTCCGGTCCCAGAGCGGCCAGCACAGTGGCTAGTTCCGGGTCGCGGTCAGGGGTCTGGGTGACCTGCAAAATCCCCGGGGCGGCCAGGGCCACGACCCGGGCTCCGGCGCGATGAAAACGCCAGGTATCTTTGCCGGGCTGATCTACCGGCAGACGGCGATGGCTGTGTTTCACCGCCGCAACCTTGAGACCCCGGCTCCCGAGCCAGGTCAGCAGGCGGCAGATCAGCTCGGTTTTGCCACTGTTTGAAGGCCCGACCAGTGCAATGGCCGGCACCAGCATGGGGGAGGCCTCTGCGGTAAAGGGGGGCTGGTCGGGGGAAGGGAAGTCAGGGAAAGTAATCACTTCTGGGATTCCAACTTCTCCAGGACCTTGTCTTTTCGCAGTTCCCGGTTGAGATAGATGGCGCAGCGCTCACAGGTACCGTTATAAGCCGTGCCCCGATACTCCCGAACCTCATAGCAAGGGCGCCAGGGCATTTTGTAAGCCGGGCACTCTTCCTTCACCTGACAGTCAAAGATATTCCAGCACGGGGCCAGCACCAGCAGGTTTTTCAGACTGGCGACCGTAAAGCCGCGGTGGTGAATCAAGTCATTGATCCGCAAGATCTGGGAGATTTCAAATTCTGAATACAACCGATTGTTGGTACTCTCTTCCCGAATCGGCTTGATGAATCCCTCTTTTTCGTACTCCCGGATGCGTTTCTGGGACAGATTTACTATCCGCGAGACATCATTAATCAGATAGAGGCCACCGTTAATTCGCCGGTGGTATTTATCTTTTGGCATTAATTTGTTCTAAACATCATATTATTTAAAAACTTGTTAATTTTTATAGCATAGCCAGTAATTTTCCACAAGCCAAATCAAATCCTCAATCCTCCGCAATCAGGGCAGGCCTGGCGATTTGCCCATAATCGGCCCTGGCTTTTACTTAAGTTCGGCAATGGCGATGATGCTTCCTACCCCGATGGTCAGATACTTGTCCCCAAAGGCGTGGGCCATTTGCTGCTGAGCCGCAATGCCGGTGCAATGGCAAGGTCCGACATAACGCACCCCCAGTTCCAGAAAGCGCTGGATAATTACGGCGATATCGTGCGAAGAGTGACCGCTCAGATGGAAGCCGCCCATGACCAGGAGGACCTCGCCGGGGGCCACTTCCTTGGCCTTTTCGACGATATTGACGATGCCGGGATGGGCGCAGCCGGTAATCACTACCAGTCCTTTGGCAGTCTGCAGCACTAGCGATTGTTCGGTCACCCCCCAACCCGACCCCATTTCGCCGGTGGAAAAGGCCCCAGCACAGATGGGTTGAGGTCCTGAGACTTCCACTATCTTGGCCCCGGTGCGTTTAACATCTCCCTTAAAAGAGGTGGGAAAGGATTGGGGGAGATATACTGTAACCTCGGCATGGCGACGCAGAAACCCTTCCAGGCCGCCGGTGTGGTCGCCGTGGATATGGGACAGGACCACCAGATCGACCTCATTGGGGTCCAGGCCCATTTTGGCCATGTTGTCCAACAAAACAGCGCCGGAGCCGCCGGTGTCAAAGAGGATGGTCTTGTCCAGCCCCCGGATCAGGCAAGAAAATCCCCAGGACGTGGCCAACCGAGGATCATGGGCATTGTTGTCAAAAGTTACCATAATTACGGGGTTTGCCGCAGATGATGCACTCATTTCGACCTCCTCGGAAGATTTATCGGCCCCGCACCCGATGAGTGTCGGGCCAAGACCTATTAACAGCCAAAAACAGAGGAATTTAAGGTAATTTGATTTCATTGCCAAGCTTTTTGGGGATTAGGCCAAAATCTCTATAGGGAATTGTCGCCCCCCGCCTAGCAGCTGGGCAGCATTCCCCTGGGCACAGGCAATTTCCAGATAACCGTGGCTGCCCTTTAGGGCGATCAGTTCCCCCGGCGCAACCTGGGCATAGGTTCTGACCAGTCGGGTGATCCGAGTGTTGCCGACCTGTAAATTTATAGGCCGGCCTTGTAGCCAGTTTTCCAGATCAGAAAATCGAATATTGCTGATCAGGTTGCCGAAGTGATCCACATGGATAACCTGCCCCCGGAGGCACCGGGAACTGATTTCCGGTACCGGCAGATTTAGGGGGACTGGATCAATGACCGGCGATCCCAGGCGGTCCAGGGGCACCCCGGTGGAGAGATAGGCGGCGACGGGGGCAAACACATCCCGGCCCTGGAAGGTAGCCGAAACCTGGGGGAGAAAGTAGGCCGGATTTTCCAGACCGACGGCCCGAAAGTCGGGCTGGCCCTCTAAGACCAGATGAAACAGGCCGTTGTCCGGCCCCACCCAGAACTGGTTCCTAACCCGCAGCGCCAGACCCCGGCGGGCGGTGCCGACGCCGGGGTCAACGACTGCCAGGTGTATGGTGTCCGGGGGAAAATAAGGATGGGCGGCTTGCAGCACCAGGGCAGCACCAATGACATCTTGGGGCGGCAGATCATGACTGAGATCCACCAGAGTCACCTGGGGATTGATCCCCAGGATAACCCCTTTCATGATCCCGACATAACCATCCTGGCAGCCGAAATCAGTCAGGAGGGTGATCAAACTCCACTGAGGTTGGCCCGCCCTGTCCATCGCTCAAGCTGATCTGATTTAATCTTCCGGGGCCGGGGCTAGGCACCGGGCTACTTCTTCCCGGATGCGTTCCGCGGGCAGCCCCCCGGCAAACCGCCCCTGACCATTAATATAGACCAGCGGAGGCGGATAGGCCCCCGAGCGCAAAAGCTCGGTCTGAGTCAGTTCCGGCCCCTGAGGATCGCGCAGCACATTGATATAGCGCACTTTTACTTGCCCCGGGAAGGCCCGCTCCAGAGTCAGGGCCAGGGCCTGGGTCTGGAGTTCCATGTTCACCCGTTCTAAGGGATCGGCGAGGGAACCACATCCGGAGCCATGATCATGCCCACCGCAGCCGCAGGCGCAGCTCTGGCTGACTTTGGCCGCTGGCGCGTCATAAATTATTACTTCTACCACATCAGACATGAGTCAACCCTC
>JAFDGA010000049.1 GCA_019309545.1 Deltaproteobacteria bacterium | reverse complement strand
GTGACATTGGGCCGCGACTCATAGATGAAGCCGATCACCCCCAGGGGGATGCGCTGGCGGCCCACTAACAGGCCGTTGGGCCGCCGCCACATGGAGGTCACCGCCCCTACCGGATCGGGCAACTGCACCACTTCTCGAAGGCCGTTGACCATTGATTGGACGACCTTATCGGTAAGGGTTAGCCGGTCGATAAAGGCCGCCGGGTGCCCCTGCGCTTGGGCCGCCTCGACATCCTGACGATTTTCCTTCTGGATCGCCTCTTTTTCTTCCCCTAGCCGGTCGGCAATCAGAGTCAGAGCCTGATTCTTCAATGGGCCGGGCAATGCAGCCAACCGCCGAGCCGCGACCCGGGCTTCCAGGGCCATATTCTTAATCGTCGCAGCAATGTCCATCGCTTCTCCAAACTTCTTTTTATAGTGGCACAGACATCTTGCCTGGGCCTGGAACAGCCGGAAGCCTGTTCCACTAGTTTTATTAACTTTTTGTGACCTACGCTGACAAGCAAGCAGTTTGGGGCTATGAGCGATAAATCGTCCCGCCGGGTTTATTAGGGGCAGGCTGAAAATCTTATTGATACCATAACTTGTTATATCCAGAGATAGGCTGATTAATATTCATGTTTTTAGGGATTGATTAATTTTTTGCTCCAAGTCTTTTATCTCATTTGAAAGATCAGAGGAATATCTGAGCGTTCTAACCATTCTAAGAGCTTTTCCCTTGCGTTTTTCAATACGATTAAGTGATAAAGTCTCTTTCTTTCCTCTGGAAATAGGGGTCTCAGTTCCCCAGGAGAACGATCTTCACCTAATTCGAAACTCCCGAGGAACCTCTCTCTATATCGTTCTGGTAAGATGGGAACCTTTGGACCAGACGGATGCAAAAATATCTTGCATTTTCTGGTTCCAAGTAGTCATCAAGTTCGTCTGTCGTTATTCCTAAACTTCGCGTACATGCCGATGCGACAGTATTCTGATCGATTCGATTCACCCGAGCAACCTCTTTGATAGCGTTGAGGCGGGAAAGGCGAGATTGTCTTACGAGACGGTAGACTTCCAAAACTTGTCGTAGCCCTCTAGGAAGGTTTTCGAGCATCTATTCACCTCTTATGCCTATACCAAATAATGGGGACACCATACAAAATTTTTATCCCTTTTTTCATTCAGCCCCGGCTTCTGCCTGTATAGCACTAAGAAATTAAATAAAGTATCCTCATAATTCCCTAAGTTTCCGTAAACACCACCATATTATCCCGGTGGACGACCTCGTCGTAGCCCTTATGGCCCAGCGATTGTTCGATCTCGGCGGTCTTCAGGCCCTTGATGAGGGCGATATCCTGGGAAGAATAATTGCTCAGGCCCATGCCGATTACCTGGCCCTCGGTATCGGTCAGACGGACCGGGGCCCCGACCCCGAAGCGGCCATTGACCTTGACAATCCCGGCCGGGAGCAGGCTTTTGCCCTGGTGCAGCAGCACCTGACGGGCGCCGTCATCGACCACGATCTCGCCGCGGGGGTTCAAGGTATAGGCAATCCAGTACTGACGGGAGCTGATCTTTTTTAATTGGGGCAAAAACAGGGTCCCCACCGAGTCCGCCCCGCGGCAGACCTGCTCCAGGATGGCCGGGGTCAGGCCGTTGGCGATGATCACCGGAATGCCGGCGGCGCTGGTCTTTTTGGCAGCCTGCACCTTGCTGGACATGCCGCCGCAGCCCAGTACGCCGGGCAACTCGCTGGCTGCCTTCTCCAGACGGCTGTCGATCTTCTCCACCAGCGGAATGAGCCGGGCCTCGGGGTGCTGCCGGGGGTCACAGTCATAGAGGCCATCAGTATCAGTCAGTATAATCAACAGGTCGGCCCCGGCCAGACTGCTGATCATGGCCGACAGGTTATCGTTATCCCCGAAGCGGATCTCCTCCACTACCACCGTGTCATTTTCGTTGATGACGGGGATAACCCCCCAGTTGAGTAGGGTAAACAGGGTATTACGGGCATTGAGGTAACGCCGCCGGTTGGCCAGGTCGTCGCGGGTGAGAAGCAATTGCGCCACCTTTAGCCCGTAACTGGCAAAGGCCTCCTCATAGGTAAGCATCAGGGTGCTTTGACCGATGGCGGCCACCGCCTGTTTCTGGGGGATGCCCTGGGGGCGGCCCGGCAAGCCCATCTTTTTGGAACCGGCGGCAATGGCCCCGGACGACACCAGGATGACCTCCCGGCCCTCGGCCTTGAGGCAGGCGATCTGGTCGGTCAGTTGGGCAATAATCTCCCGGTTCAAACCATCGGCCTGGGTCAGGACGTGGCTGCCGATCTTAATGACCAGCCGTTTGGCCTGGGTCACTATCTGGTGGCGGAGTTGCCTGTGCTTGTTTGGGTTCATGATCATCTGACTCAAATGCTTGCCAGAGGGCAGCCTTGAGCTCCTCCAACCCCTCGCCGGTCAGGGCTGAGAGGGCCAGGCACTGCCGTCCCTGTTGGCGAAAAGCTGCCAGGAGGGTGGATAGCGGAAAATCCTCTGGTAACAGATCTATTTTATTGAGGACTAATAATCGTGGTTTGTCCAGCAGGTGGGGGTCGTAGGCCCGCAATTCTGCCTCCACCTGCTCTACCGGCGCCTCCGGATGTTGCTCGTCAACCTGACCGACATCCACTACGTGCAGCAACAGATGGGTCCGTTTCAGGTGTCTTAGGAAACGATCCCCCAAACCCCGACCCTGGTGCGCGCCGGTAATCAGGCCGGGAATATCCGCGATAATGAGCGGTTCATGGTCCTCATGGGAGAGTACCCCGAGATTGGGCCCCAGGGTAGTGAAGGGATAAGGCGCCACCCGGGCCTTTGAGGCCGTCAGGCGGGTTAACAGTGTAGTTTTACCGGCGTTGGGCAAGCCCAGGAGCCCCACCTCCGCCAATAATTGCAGTTCCAGACGCAGCCGCCGTTCCTGGCCTGGTTCGCCGGGCTGGGCAAATCGCGGCGACCGTTGCCGCGAGCTAGTAAAATGGGCATTGCCTTTGCCGCCCCGGCCGCCGCGGGCCACGGTCAGGCGCTCTCCTGGAGTAGCTAGATCCTGTAGGAATTGTCCGCTCTCAGCGTCGAAAACCAGGGTGCCCGGCGGCACTTCAATGACCAGGTCAGCTCCCCGTCGCCCCTGCTGGCGCTGGCTCTGACCGGCCCGACCCCGTTCGGCCTGGAAGTGGCGTCGATATCGAAAGGTCCTTAGAGTGCGGCAGGAGGCCGAGACCTCCAGCACCACATCGCCTCCATCACCGCCATCACCGCCGTCGGGTGCCCCACGGGGTTTAAAACGTTGCCGCTGAAAGCTCACACACCCTGGTCCGCCTTTGCCGGCGCGGACGGTAATCTCCACTTCATCGGCAAACCGCCAGGGGGGCAAGTGCCCCTCCTTTACGGGGCGTAAACGCTGACCCGTTTCCGGTTGCGGCTCCAGCGCTCAAAGGTGACAATCCCGTCAATTTTGGCGAATAGGGTATAGTCCCGGCCCAGACCAACATTTTCTCCGGGATGAATGCGGGTGCCATTCTGCCGGACCAGGATATTGCCAGCTTTCACCACTTGCCCGCTGAAGCGCTTCACGCCAAGCCGTTTCCCGGCGCTGTCTCGGCCGTTCCGGGAACTGCCTCCGGCCTTTTTATGTGCCAAGGGAATCCCTCCTGTTTATCTAATTAAAACAAACCTTGGGACTTAAGAAATCAGGATTAATCAATACCCCCTGACTGGCACGGGGTAAAATCAATTGAATGGTTTCCGAAATTTATCTGTCAGGAGGCCGATTGCTGTCTGTTAATAAAAATTATACTTTAATTTCCTTAATTTGCAAAGCCGTGTAGAGCTGGCGGTGCCCCCGTTTGCGGCGAAAGCCCTTACGCCGTTTCATTTTAAAGACCAAAACCTTTTTGCCCTTACCCTGGCGAATAATCTGGGCTACCACGGAGACGCCCTCGACCCTTGGTTGTCCTACCTGAATTTCATCGCCGGCAGCAACCATCAACACCTGGTCCAGGACGACCTCATCACCCAGTTCGCCAGGCAGTTTTTCAACCCGGATGATATCCTGGGGGGAGACGCGATATTGTTTGCCACCGGTTTGAACGATTGCGTACACAGTTCCCTCCTCGTTTAATCCTTTTTATATTAAAGAACCTCCTATTGATTGTCAAGCAAATTCACGGGGTCAGGGAAATACAATACCTGGATAACCCTCCTTGGACCGGAATCATGGTCGAATCTAAGGGGGGCTATCTGTTTAGTGGAATAACCCAGCTAGGTCTGGGGGTTGGGGCAATCTGCCAAGCAGGCCCCTTTTTTCCGGTTGACAGTCATAAAAAATATTCGCTATGATAAATACTTAAGAGAAATTGGGCTAAGTATTATTACTCAAGTTATAAAATAATTGCAGAAAGGAGTCCGCCAAGTTTTGCCCAAAAATCGACTCGGCCCAGTTCTTATGCACTAACTTAGCCGATGGATTACGCGGCGGATGGCAACTCTACGTAATTTAGTTAAGCCAATCCCAGGATAATCCTTGTCTTTAGGTTAGAATAACGACCAATCCAGGCTACCGAATCTGTCGCCTGAAGCTCGGTAAGATTGACTCAGACTACCGGAATACAAGCTGATCAACTGTGGTGATGAGGCTAATCATGCTGCCAGGCCGCCATCTGTGGTTCTTTTTCATTTTATGGTTATGGTTAAATTTGGGGCTGTTAACTTATCCAGCAGCGGCTAAGGAGAAAGATATGGCACTAAGCCAACAGGACAAACAGACTCTGCACCAGATCGCCCGGGAAGCAATTTTCGCGGCTTTGCAAAACCAACCACCCCCACCGCTGCCGCCGACCTCTTCTATCTTACAAGAAAAGCGAGGAGCATTTGTTTCCTTGCATTGGCGGGGCCAACTACGGGGCTGTATCGGCCTGATTGAACCGGTTAAACCTCTGGCCCAGGCCATTCAGGAAATGGCTCTGGCTGCGGCCTTTCGAGACCCTCGCTTTCCGCCCTTAACCTCTGAAGAATTCCCGGAGGTGGACATTGAGATCTCGGTGTTGTCTCCGCTGCGGGAGATTAACAAGATAGAAGAGATTGAGGTGGGCCAACACGGGCTTTATATCACCAAAGGCCCTTATGCGGGTCTGTTGCTTCCCCAGGTAGCCACAGAATACCATTGGGATCGGGAAACTTTCCTGCGGGAAACCTGCCGGAAAGCTGGCCTGTCTTTGGACGCCTGGAGAGAGAAGGATACCCGGATCTACATTTTCAGTGCCGAGATATTTTGATATTCAAATTTAAGCCTGGTACGTCCAGCCCTCCGGCCGCGTGGCGACAATTCTTTGAGGTAAAATAGACTATGAGGAAAAATTCTGCCCCCGAGGAGCACAGGCTCCCGGTCATTACCCCGGCTGGTCCTCCAAAACCACCGCCCTCCTGGTTAAAATGGCTGAAGGAGAAACGTTATCTGATCATTTTACTGATCATCCTGGCCTTTCTGGCGACGATTTTTTCTATTTCCGAGACTAGGCGCACCATGCAATTGACTGCCGAGGAAATCACCGCTCGGGAAGCTAGAGTGGAAAAACCCGAAGCCGCGCCGGAACCGCAATCTACTCCGGCCGCAGAAGCCGCGCCGGAACCAGAGCCGGCGGCCCCAAGCCCCACCGAGAGACCGACTCCAGCCGTCCAAGCTCCCTCGGCGGAGGCTCCCTTTCCGCCCCAGCCCAGTGCTGAGCCGGTAGCCGGCGAAGCTTTTACTAACGCGGTCATTAAGATCATGGATGACCAGATCAACAAGACCTGGATCGGCTGGCGACCCAATTCCATCCTGTTTGGGATGCTGAGACTGACGGACAACGTCAATAACCGCCAGCTTGGGGTCCTGGAGGTGGCCCGCCGCACTACCGTCATATTAAATGAAAATATGAGCCGCTTTGCCATCACCGAGGCCTATAACCCCTATCTCAATGAGGCCATGAATTTTTTTATGGTTAGCGCCGATAAATACTGGTTTCCCTCGGCCTCGGGGAAATATCGGGAAGCCATACGCGATCTCCGTCAATACATTGATGACCTGAAACACAAGCGCAGCAAATTTTATCCCCGGGTCGACAACCTGATTGCCCTGATGACCACTTATAGGGACATTCTGGGGAGTTGTTTCCATAACCTGATCAAGGATAAAGAGGCGGACGGCAGCCCGGTATCCTGGTTTATCAGTGACGATTATTTTTATTATTCCCAGGGAGTAGCCCTGGGCATGACTGAAATTCTGGAGTCAGTGAGGGAAGATTTTAGTCGGGAGTTACTGAAGAAAAATTCTCACAAGCTTTTGGAGGATGCGATTCATGCCCTGCACACTGGCTCCCAGTTGAGCCCCTGGGTGGTCACCGATGCTGCCAAAGACGGCATCCTGGCCAACCATCGAGCCAACCTGGCTACCTATATCGGCGAGGCCGAGCATTTTGTCTCCACCTTGCAGACGGTTTTGGCTACCAACTAGGGTCCACACCATCAGCTTAAGCGGCCAAGCCGAGAATCCTGCCTGGGCACATTCTTCCTGATTATTTAGGGGTTGGCCTGACTTATTCTCCGTGAGCATATGGGCAATGCCGGGTGCTTCCGGTTATCCCGACGATTTCTTTATTGGCCTTGAATAAGCCGCCAAAATAGTTTACAATGGCGGCGGACAGGCGAGGGAGGAGAATCATGCGGGTTGGCAGGATTATGATCAGCAAACCGATCACGGTCGCACCGAAAACTAGTGTCCATCAAGCCCTGAAATTAATGCAGCAACACTCCATCCGCCATCTGCCGGTGGTGGAGGGGGAAAAATTTATCGGCTGGGTAACGGCCCGCGATCTTCAACAGGTGTTGTTGGCGGCCATGATCGAAAAGATCGTGGTTCGCGACGTAATGGTGACTGACCCGCTGACCGTCAGCCCCATGACCAGCGTGGAGGAGGCAGCCCATCTGATACATGACTATAAGATCGGCGGGGTGCCGGTACTGGAAAAAGGGCGGTTAGTGGGAGTCCTCACGGTAGCCGACCTATTATCCGCCTTTTTATACATGCTGGATGTCTTGCGCAGCAGTTCGCGGTTAGATGTGGTTTTGGCTGATCGACCTGGAGCTTTTGAGGAGGCCTGCCAACTAATCCACCAGGCGGGAGGAAAAATTATCAACGTGGGTTTGGGTCTGGAAGGCTGCCAGCAACGCACATATTCCTTCCGGCTGGAAAAATGCGAGCTTGATCCCATTATCCAAAGTTTACAAGAACATGGCCATCAGTTACTAGAGCTGATCAGCTAGTTTTAATCCGGATACTGCCATCATCTCTCCGGAGTGCACATCCTCAATGGGGGGGAAATCGAGTTTGCGGATGAACATTAACTAGGCGATTACGACGCGATTGCCGCCGCTCTGTTTAGCCCGGTACATGGCGCTATCGGCATTCTGCACCAATTCCTCCGGATCCATCTTTTCTGTCAGGTCTGCTACTCCAATGCTGACGGTCAAGGGAATTTCCAGATCCTTGATTTTGAATGGCGCCTGGGTAATCGTTTGGCGCAGACGCTCGGCCAGAAAGGCGGCCTTTCTTTTCGGGGTTTGGATCAATAAAATGACGAACTCTTCTCCCCCGTACCGGCAGATTAAATCTGTACAGCGGACAAAACTCTTAAGAAGGTTGCTCAACTCCTGCAAAATCTTGTCACCCACAGGATGGCCGTGCTGATCATTGATGACCTTGAAATTATCCAGGTCCAGAAAAAGTAAAGAAAGGCGGCAGCCATAGCGCCGACAACGTTTAACTTCCTTGCCCAGGACTTCCCAGAAATAGCGCGGGTTGAACAATCCGGTGAGACTGTCCCGGATGGCCAGGCTTTTAATCTGCTCAAAGAGGGCTAGGTTCTTTAGAGCGGTAGCGGTCTGAAACACAAATATTTGGAATATTTCAATCTCTTCCGGAGTAAAGGGAGATTCCCGGCCACAACCCAGCATCCCCACCAGGCTCTGATTGACCCAGACCCAGCATCCCCACCAGGCTCTGATTGACCCAGAGAGGGGACCAAATCAGGCTCTCAATCTGCTCATTCAGACTGCCAGAGCAGAATACTATGGAATGTTCTTCTAATTTTTTCGACCAGGAAATCTCTTTAAAGGGGGAGGTTTCCAACCGGGAGGCCAGGAGTTCCTGTTGCATCCGGTCCTCAAATTGTCGCTTTATTCCCATATCCAAACCTGGCTGGAGGCGGCAGGCAAATTTATCGGGAAGGTTATCCCAGCCCATGAGTTTTATGCCCACGATACTTAATGTAATGGTCTCCCAGATCAGATTGACAAGCAATTCAATGACCTGATCCAAATTCAAGGCCTTGCTTAATCCTTCGCCGATCTGACGGATGCGCTTGAGTTCCTGCAATCGCTGTTG
>JAFDGA010000048.1 GCA_019309545.1 Deltaproteobacteria bacterium | reverse complement strand
CTCCGCGGTCTTAGAGGCGCGGTTAAAAGGTTAGATTTATCCAGCCAGCAACGGCACCAACAGCAGGGCCACGATGTTGACCACCTTGATCATCGGGTTGATCGCCGGACCCGCGGTATCTTTGTAGGGGTCGCCCACGGTGTCGCCGGTGACCGCGGCCTTGTGAGCATCGGAGCCTTTGCCACCGTAGAGGCCGTCTTCAATGGCCTTCTTGGCGTTATCCCAGGCACCGCCGCCCGAGGTCATGGAAATGGCCAGGAAGAGTCCGGTGATTCTTGGCGTTATCCCAGGCACCGCCGCCCGAGGTCATGGAAATGGCCAGGAAGAGTCCGGTGATAATGGAGCCGATCAGCATGCCGCCCAGGGCTATTTTACCCAGACCGGGGGTAAAGCCGACGATGATCGGCGAGAGTACCGGAATCAGGGCCGGGACCATCATCTGCCGCAGCGCCCCTTTGGTAACGATGTCCACGCAAGTGCCATATTCGGGTTTGGTAGTGCCTTCCATGATGCCGGGCATTTCCCGGAACTGGCGGCGGACTTCTTCGACCACCCCACCGGCGGCTTTACCAACGGCTTCCATGCAGAGGGCCGAGAACAGGAAGGGCAGCAGACCGCCGATGAACAATCCGGCCAGCACCCGCGGGTCAGCCAATTCAAAGGACAGTGCTTCACCGAAAGAGCGGGAGTACTCGGCAAACAGCACCAGAGCCGCCAACCCGGCGGAACCGATAGCATAGCCCTTGGTAACCGCCTTTGTGGTATTGCCGACCGCATCCAGGGGATCGGTGATGTTGCGGATCTCCTCGGGCAGTTCAGCCATTTCGGCGATTCCACCGGCGTTGTCGGTGATCGGACCATAGGAGTCAATGGCCACCACAATTCCCGTCATCGACAGCATGGCCACCGCGGTGAGGGAGATGGCATAAAGACCGGTCCCGGCGTGCTCGGCGCCGCCACCCAGGACGAAGGCCCACAGAATAGCGCCAACAATGACCAGCACCGGCAGCGCCGTGGCTTTCAGGGAGACTGCCAGGCCCTGGATAATGTTAGTCCCGTGGCCGGTGGTGGAAGCCAGAGCAATGCTCTTTACCGGCGCAAAGCTCTTGGAGGTAAAATACTCAGTGATCATGACGATCAGACCGGTGACCAAGATGCCGATCACCGCCATCATGAAGACATTGAAAGGCGGAATTGCAAACCCATCTTTGGCCGCCACGTCAGCCATGTATTTTTGAGCCAGGGGATAAAAGGCGATGACCGCCAAAACACCGGAGACGATCAGACCCTTGTAAAGGGCCCCCATGATATATTGGGATTTCCCCAGTTTGACGAAGAAAGTGCCAATGATCGAAGCTACAATCGAGACCCCGCCGATCAGCAGCGGGAACAGGATTGCCATGGATCCCGGGCCATAGACCGTATGGGCCAGCAGCATGGAGGCCACCACGGTCACGGTATAGGTTTCATAGAGGTCAGCAGCCATACCCGCACAGTCGCCGACATTGTCCCCGACGTTGTCAGCGATCACCGCCGGGTTGCGAGGGTCATCTTCAGGGATGCCGGCTTCGACCTTGCCCACCAGGTCAGCGCCGACGTCAGCCGCCTTGGTGTAGATGCCGCCGCCCAACCGGGCAAACACCGATACCAGGGAGCAGCCGAAACCAAGACCTACCAAGGCGTGCATGGCAGCCTCGGGAGCCATTCCTGAGACTAACTTGTAATAACCGGCCACACCTAACAAGGCCAAGCCCACACACAACAGACCGGTAACTGAACCACCCCGGAAGGCGATCTTCAGGGCATGAGCCATACTGGTGAAGGCACCCTGGGCAGTACGGACATTGCCCCGCACGGATACATACATGCCAATATAGCCGGTCAAGGCCGAACCCACGGCTCCAATGACAAAGCCGATGGCGACGAATTTACCTAAGACCATGAACAGAACCACAAAGATAACCGCTCCGACCATCGCTACGGTTTTATATTGCCGGTTCAGAAACGCATTGGCTCCCTCCCGCACCGCGTCGGAAATTTCCTGCATCCGTTCGGTACCGGCATCCTGCTTTAAAACCCAGGTAGTGGTGAACAGCCCGTAGGCCACTGCCAGTAGGCCACAGAGTAAGGCAAAGTTAATAATATCCATCAATAACCTCCTTCAATAAAATTCTAAAGACTATTACCCAGACAACAACCTTGCTTTATTTTGCGAAGCTCCTGATCACCTCCCTTACTATAGCTTTGCTCTGTATAATCTAACAACTGCCGCCAGGGCCCGGCCTGTGGGCAGCAGCTTACCGGGATCTTATAATACCCGGGTTGCTACAAAGAGATAAATGTGCAAATATTCACACATTCGATCAATAACAAATCCGTAACAGATTGTCAATATTTTTGCTGTCTCCGGGCAGATCTTATTATTCTTGAGGGATTATTCATATTTTTTTAAGGACTTGAAAAATGTTGGTTGGGAGCCAGAGATGGTATTTTCTTTAAATTTCCCCCTGATCTGCCCTATAGGGCTGTAATAGGCCAAAAACGATTTATCAGGTCGGATGGCAGGGTGGCTACCGGGTCGGACCGAGGAGTTTTCGGAGACCGGAAAATGGCTTAACCGGGGAGGGATAATCGGACGCCCTGCCCCGTTGCTTTTTTTTCATTTGACAAAGAGAGGATTCTGATAATATATCAACTGTATTGCGTGGCGGTGTAGCTCAGGTGGTCAGAGCATGCGGCTCATATCCGCAGTGTCCGGGGTTCGAATCCCTGCACCGCCACCATCCGACTGCAACAACTTCTTTCCGTTACGACCCCGAGATCAGGGGAATTGCGGGTATTTCAAAAAGGCCCAGCAAATGAGAGACCTGTTTATATTGCTTGTCGTGGGCATCATATGCGTTTCCCTATCAACCCCAGCTCTGGCCCAAAGGGAAGTAGCACCGCCAGCTGTTGTGCCAATCACGGAAAACCCGGTCCAGACTGAGCCACCAGTGGTAGTGGAGCCTCCGCCGGCTCCAAGCCCCGTCCAGGCCAAGCCGCAGGTTCAACCGCCTGAGGTTCAATCCTCCAAGGCAACTGCGGTCAGGATCAGGAAAGCCCAAAATCCAAAAAATCAGCCGGTCCAAGCCAAGGGTAAACCCAGAACACCCAAACAGAAGGTGAGGGATGCCAAGGGTCAGTCCAAGGTGAACAAAGCCAGGACCTCGTCCCCTAAAAAGCTTCGCCAGACCACTATAATCCGTCGCCGTTAATTTTTAACCCGAAGTCGATTGTGGATTGCCGGTAGGGGTGGAGTTGGGGTTAATCGGACAAAGTATGTCTCCGCACCAAGGCTCATTGACACTGACTGCTATCATATTGTAAAATCTCCCCCTAATGGATGGCGGCATTGGCGGCTCCGGCTTCAGGGTTGGGGGCCGGAGGCCCCGGATGGCAATCATCGCAACCCAGAAAGGATTTTATTATGCACTGCTTCAATTATGGCCGGAAATTTTTCCTTATCGGAATCTGCTGCTGCCTCTGTCTGGTTTCGGCCAGTTATGCCCAGGAGCACCCCTTTCTGTTGGATGGCAACTATTGGCAGCAGTTACCCTATGAGGCCCAGGTCACCTATATCAAAGGCGTATGCAACATGGCCGATTTTGAGTACCGAGCGGGAGGCACAGGCCGGGGCCCTTGTATCGCCTATGCCTTCGTGGAGGAGCTGAAGAATAAGACCGTGGCCACTATTGTCCGAGAGGTAGATCAATATTATCAGAACCATCCGGGAGAGTTACAGAAAACTGTGATTGAGGTCATTCTGCGCGAAAGCGCCAAATTATGTCCCCCTGAGGAAAAATAAGGAGGAAAAGCGATGATCAAGAAGGTGGCTTTGATCTTGGCATTGGCTCTGCTGTTAGGTAGCTGTGCCGGGATGTCATATACTGAACAACGCACCCTGTCGGGTGGGGCCATCGGCGCTGCCAGTGGCGCAGCTATAGGGGCAATCGCTGGCGAGGCCGCGGTTGGAGCCGGCATCGGTGCCGGCGCCGGCCTGTTGGGCGGTTATCTCTACGACCGCTATGAAAAATATCACGGCCGGCCTTGAAAGACCGGGCCTGTTAGGCTGGGCTAGATTGATCTGGGCCGGGAGCCCTTATCAACCTGAAATGTGGCCGGGTTCTAAAAAAGTTTGACAAATGGTGCAGTCTGACTTTCATATGGATTTATAAAAAATATAATCGAGAGGAGGGGTCACCATGAAACTCGTCAAATTCTTGGGGGTGGCCTGCCTGGCCCTGTTGCTGGCAGTTTCTGGTTCCAGTCAATTGGCCAATGCCGACCTGCTCAAAAAGCCAGGGCAGGTAGTAAATTTGGTAGCCACCGCTTCCAATCCGGGAAAGAATAAAATTAATCCCTGGAACTGGATGCGGGTATGGCCGAATGGGGCCCGAAAAAGCTTTAAAATTCCCTCCACCAAGTACCTTATGATCCAGCAGATTTTCCCGATTTTCTACGCCCAAGCCCCCAATACCGGCCCATACCGCTTCCTGATGGGAACGCAAACTAATACCGGCCAATATTTTTGTCGTTTCCTATCTCCAATTAAATCTGGTAACGATATAATTGGAGGAGCCATCACTTTACCGGAAGGTACTGTTAATCCCGGGATAGTGATCGCAAACAAAATGCCTTATATCAAAATCATAAGGCCAGATAACCCAACTGTAGATCCTAACAAAGGAAAACTTGTTCCGGGATCGTTCTTTGGCATACGCCTATTCGGGATGTTAATTGCCAAATAATAAATCATTCAAATTATATCTAAAAGGCCTTGAAACTACGTTAGGTCAGAGTCCTTAGTTTCAGGTCTTCAGAGGTTAGGAGATTTTTACAGATTACCCGATCTTAGGAAATATGGTCTGAGGGAAATTCTGAGTTGGCCTGGGAATTTTCGACCTGGAGATGATTGCGGGTTGGATTTTTTAGAGATGACGGGGGGTGGGGCGAAAGCGGAGCCGATTTAGTGCGGGCCCAATGCCAGAGGCGACTATAGGCCCAAATCCCTAAGGCCGCGGTCACCAATACCAGGCTAAGCAAAATTTCCAGGCGGGTGATGAAATATTCGATGGCTTTCCCGAATAAATATCCGGCCGTGGCCAGGCCCACGGCCCAACAACTGATGCTGAAAATTTGCCAAAGGATAAATACCCGGGCCGGGATTCCCAGGGTTCCCAGGGTGAGCGAGGTAATCAACCGCAAGCCATAAAGATACTGCACCACAAAGATGCAGGCCGGGCCGAAGCGCTGGGCCAAGGCTTGGGCCCGGGGGTAGCCGGCCTGCAATCTTTGGAACTGGCCAACCAGGGACTGACCCTGCCAGCGGCCCAAAAGATAAAACCCCCCATGGCTACTGAATGAACCAACAACCGCCAGGCTCACCACCAACCATAAGTTCAGCAGGCCCTGACGGGCAAGTAACCCGCCCAGAATTAGAAAGATCTCCCCTTCGACCAGGCTGCCCAAAAATATTGCCAGGTAGCCATATTTCTGAATCAGTAGGGTATACCAATCCATCTGGAAACCATGCCATTAGGGGACAGCCTTAGGGGTGGGCCGCAGCCGACGCCAGCGCCAGATCAGGTATGCGGCCAGGGCCAGGATTCCACCACCGATTACCATTAGGTCCAGAGTATGAGAATATTCATGGATGACCGCCCAATGTTGCCGGAGCCAATAACCCATATAAGTAAGGAAGCCATTCCACATGGTAGCACCAATGGCGGTATAGACGATAAAGGGTAAAAGCCGCATCTTGCCCAGACCGGCCGGGATGGAAATCAGGTGGCGCACCACCGGGATAAACCGGGAGATAAAAATGGTTTTTTTGCCGTGCCGGGCAAAGAAGTCTTCCGTCCACTGCAAGTGATGCGGATTGAGGAGCAGGTAACGACCGTAGCGCAGCACCACCGCCTCCCCTTTGCGGCCCATGCCATAAGATAACAGGGAGCCGACGATGGAGCCCAAACCGCTGGCAACGATTACCCAGATGGTGTGAAACTGACCGGTAAAGATGAGGAAACCGGCAAATGGCATGACCATCTCGCTGGGCACCGGGGCGACCATGCTTTCCAGGGTCATTAGCACAAATACCCCCCCATAGCCCAGGGTGGAGATCAAGCGGGTAAATAGTTCTAACAAGGTTTCCGTGATTCCCATAAATATCCTTTAATTTTAATTGATTAAACCTGGCCTAACTCGGTGACCTGGATCTCGTGCTCCACCTGACCCTCTAGTTCCTGCAAGGCGGGACTGATGCGGACGGGATATTGGGGTGGATGGCGCAGAGCTTTAAAGCGTTCCGGCAGCCGGCCAAATTCTTGCAGGAAAAAGTCCCGGCTGTCTTTTAAGCCCGGCACAGGGCGGATTAATTGGCCCTTTTCCATAACCTTGGACAAAAGCGGGGTAGCATCGGCGATAGTCTCGTCCCGCAAGGCAATGGTATCTTCCCGCATCTGCCCCTGGTCATTATAGCGGCGAAAAACCTGCTTTTTATCCACCAGGGTGACCTTGCCGGTGGAAAGCTTCATCACCGGCCGGGTGCCATACTTTACCAACTTATAGGCAATATCAAAATAAGGGGCGTCAGCAGACACCCCCATCTTGGTGCCCACCCCAAAGGCGTCAATCTGTCCCCCCGCCTCCAGCACCTGGGCGATCTTGAATTCGTCAAACCCACCACTGGCGAACACCTGCACATAATCCAGCCCCGCTTCCTTGAATAACCGCCGCACCTCAACACTGATGGCCGCCATGTCGCCGCTGTCCAGACGCACGCCGCGGAGTTTTTCGCCACGGGCTTCCATTTCCTGGGCCACCTGAATGGCTTTTTTGGCCCCGGCAATATTATCGTAGGTATCGATCAACAAGATAGTATTTTTCGGAAAGTCTCTGGCAAAGGCCCGGAAGGCATCGAGTTCATGCTCAAAACTGGTAATATAGGAATGGGCCATAGTACCAAAGATCGGGATGGCATAGAGTTTTCCGGCCAAGACATTGCTGGTGCCGATAAAGCCCCCCAAATAGCTAGCCCGCGCTACTTTGAGGCCAGCATCCACGCCCTGGGTGCGCCGCAGGGAAAAATCCACCAGGCGTCGAGTCCCGGCAATATAGGTGGAGCGGGAGGCCTTGGTGGCGATCAGGGTCTGGAAGTTAATGGCATTGATGACAAAGGTCTCCACTAGCTGGGCTTCGATAATCGGAGCGGTAACCTCCAGGATGGGTTCATCTTTAAAAAAGATGCTGCCCTCCGGTAAGGCATAGACTTCGCCGGTGAAGCGCAAGTCTTTCAGATAATCCAGAAAGCGCGGTTTAAACAGGCCGGTGGTCTCTAAATAGGCCAGATCATCTTCCTGAAACCCTAAGGTTTCCAGATAGTGCAGGACTTCCTCCAGGCCGGCGGCAACAAAATAAGCCCGGTCCGTGGGATACTGACGAATGAACAGACTGAAGGTCGCCTCTTCAAACTTTTCTTCCTCAAAATAGCTGGCCGCCATGGTCAGTTCATAAAGATCGGAGAACAGCGCCAGTCGTTCCCCCAGCAGTTGATTTCTCACGCCCCATCTCCTGTTTAGTGTGGTTAGCGATTATTTGTAAAAAATTTACTGCCTTAAGTCAATAAAAATCGATTTTCCTTGGATTTGCAGCTTGACGGTTCAACGTCTGTCTAGTAATATCGCCAGAGTCGGTCGGCGGGCTACCCCTCAAGTGGCAGGGGAACCCGGTGTAAATCCTGGGCCATCCGCCACCTTAACCCAGGGACGAACCCGGCATAAACCATTGCCTGAGCCACTAACTAAGGTGGGAAGGCCCGGGGAGGAGGATCCGGAAGCCAGAAGACGAGTAGATCGACTTCAGGGGATCGACTTATGGTAACAGGATCCCCTGGATCACTGGAGCCACCGAAGGTAAGCGGTTTTAATCTCCCTGGGGCTTTTTAAGCCCTGAGGAGGCTTTGGTGGATTGGGACCCCAGGTCTTTAATCAAACCAAACTTAATTTGGCAAACCGAGAGTAAAGGAGGGAAAGTTGTGAAAAAAGTAGTGGGCTTATTGCTGGTGGTTCTAATGGTCATGGCTTTTAATGCTAACTTCGCGGCCGCTGCTACCAATCCACCCAATCTGGTGGGCACCTGGACCGGCATTGTAAAGACAGTTAAACCAGATAAATATGAACAATACCAAGTTACTGCAAAAATCACCAGTCAGCGAGGATTCCGCTTTAAAGGCACCCACGAAAGTCCTGGTAACCAACCAGAAAAAATCGTGGGGGTCATCTATGATGGTCAGATTTATATAACAGATTCTAGCTCAACTATGGTGGGTAAGTTATTCTTTTATCCCAAAAGAAGAATGGAGGGGGTATTTCAAGATATTACCTCTGACGGTATTATCGAAACAGGCATATGGTCAGTGACTAAAACTGGCCCCATAAGATAATCACAGTTTATTTCTTGTGCCCCAATTGGGGCACAAGAAAATTATCTGCCTGGCCAACTTAGTCAATCGCAGGCCAGTTGCCCGCCCAGAACCAGATTATTAATGGGGATAGAGATGGAAAGTGCTGCGCCGGCTTAGCTATATTGCCGTGAACCAGCAAGATCTTCAGAATTTGTAAGATTTAATTATAATTAACTTTGTCGGAATAAGCTACATCTTTAATTCTTCCTGGAGACAGTTGT
>JAFDGA010000047.1 GCA_019309545.1 Deltaproteobacteria bacterium | reverse complement strand
GTTGCTGTTTTAAGTTCCCTTAGCTGTTGTTTTATATCCTCTGCCTTTTTAGTTAAATTAGCAATTTGTTCATTAAGCTTAGCCTTTACCTCGGCTTTCGCAGTTTCGGCTTTGGCCTTTAATTCTTCTATTTTTTTATTAAGGTCAGCCAACTTAGCTTCTGTTGCTTTTTGATATTTGTCCTTTTGCTGTAGCATATATTGTTTTGTTGCTTCAGCTCCTTCTTTTACTTCTCTTTTTACCTTTTCAGGTGATACTGTCTCTTTGCTCTTGGGTGTTTCACCCTGGCTACCGCAGGCAGCCAATAACGCCAAACAAGCTATTCCAATTAACCCAACAAATCGTTTCATAATTTCATTCTCCTTACATTTTAGTTTTGTATTTTATTTTTAATTTAGATAACTTAAGCACGAGAGGCTTTCTTGTCAAGGCTTTTCATGGAAAAGAATATCCTTTAAAGCACTTGGCCCGGATGCAGGTGTTATATTTCCATGAAGTTCGGTCGGCGGGCGCAACTGAGGATCGCCTGAGGTCTGGGATAGTGTTTGACTAAAACCAACAAAAATTTATGGTCCTTCCCGCGCCCTGGTTTGGCCGTCTCTGGTCAGGTCGGCCTCAGCGTCCCATTATCAGCCTTTCCCCGGCTGATTTCAACTTTTTTCCGCCAGGACTACGGGCTTATCCCACCGGCCTTGACCTCAGCCAATTTTAGTGGGACTTACCGGTTTTTCTGACCTATCCCGGAAGATTTCGGCAAAAATCTCCTGTGAGGAGCTAAGCATGTTTAACTAAGCCTAGGAATGGGCTGAGTTATCCCATCGCCCAAGCCCAATAATACACCCCTGGGCTTGACAGACGATCGTCAATATCCTAATCTGGATGGGGTTGTCGGGGCATCTGTAGGACGGCAAAACTTTGACGGCGTTCATTCAGCAGCAATTTCAGATCAACCTGGGAGTCCGTCTATGCCAGAGGCCCTTTCGGAAAAATGGGCTTCCGGTTCGGATAGTTTTTCTACCCAGTTATAGTCCTGAGCTCATCCCGGACGAATTGCTCAATCAAGATGTCCAAAGCAATGCCCCGGGTCGTCAACGCCCCGGCAATCAAACGCAGTTGATGTGCAAGTTGAGAAGGTACCGCCGTAGTCGCCAATGTAAACCGGACATCGTCGCCCATTAATTTCCCGGGGAAACACGTCCAATATGCAGCCTGAAAAGTTAATCAATGAAACGCTCTGAGCAATATTCCGGCTTTCCATGCATAACTCTATAATATAATTATATATAATGTTTTTTTCTTAACAGGCTTTAATAGTATACCCGGGCCAGGGGAATCTCTGATTCCTGGGTCGAATTAGCTCATCCTAAGTTTACTGTCCCAGGATGGACTTTTATTTGGTGGAAAGAGTGGGGAGTAGACGCGATGGTGTCCCCAGTCACAATTTCCTAAAGGGTAAGTGGCTTAGATGGCGAGGCAAAAGGTTAGGGCAAAATCCAGACTCTGGGTCGTTCTGGGCCTAGGGCTGCTGATGTGGGCCTGCGCTAGTGACCGGGGGTCTCAGCGTTTGCCGCAATTATCGGAAAGGCAAGTGTCGGAAACAGTTATCCCCTCAAGCTGTTTTTATCCCACGGGAATTAGGGATCATAGCGGGCATATTTCAAAGCCCGAGGCGGTCGATAGGGAACTGGCCCGGGAAATTGAAAAGTTTTTAAAGGCCAACCAGATGGTCGGCATATTCCGGACTGCAGATGGCCGGAAGTTTGATCTTCCGATGACCATCAATGCGCAGGTATCGGCCTATATACGGCATTTTTGCGGAAGCAAAAAGAAGGTCTTTAGCGTTTATCTGGCCCGCTCCAGCCGTTATCTCCCCATGATGAAAGGCATCTTTAAAAAACAGGGACTGCCCCAGGATCTGGCTTATCTGGCGATGATTGAGAGTGGCTTCAGCCCCTGGGCCCGATCCGTGGCCAACGCGATCGGCCCCTGGCAGTTCATCCGGGAGACGGCCGTGCGCTATGGTCTCAAAGTTAATCACTGGATAGATGAACGCCGGGATCCAGAGAAGGCTACCGTAGCGGCGGCCCGTTATTTAAAAGACCTCTATCGGCAGTTTGGTTCCTGGTATCTGGCGGCGGCGGGATATAATGCGGGGGAGAAACGGGTGGAGGGGGCAGTAAACCGTCACGATACTCGAAACTTCTGGGATTTGGCTAAGAAGAGAGTATTACCCCCCGAGACCTGCAACTATGTCCCCCAATTCATTGCCGCCGCGTTGATCACTAAAAATCCGGGAAAATATGGTTTTACCGGGATTAGCTATCAGACCCCGATGCGTTATAGTCGGGTTAAATTACCGGGGGGGACTGATTTAAGGTGGTTCGCCCGGGTTTTAGGGATCTCTTACGAAACCATCAAGCAGCTTAATCCAGAGCTTCAGAAGGCTTGGGTTCCTTTGGATTGCCAAGAATACCTTTTAAAGATTCCGGTTCGGCAGCAGCGGATAGCTTCCCGGATAGCCAAGATCTGCCGGGAAATGAGAAAATAGTAAATCAGGCAGGACCTGTTAACTTGCTATGCCCACTGACCGTGAGCCTGAAGCTAAGTTTAACGAGAAGAAATTATTACTCGGGTCATAAAATAAATTAATCGTGGTTAGAAAAAAACAGCTCTTGGGAGAGGAGGTTGGGAAGGGAACTTGAGGGAAGGGCGGAGGGCTGGCGTTCCCCCGGCCCTCCCCTCAGATCAACCCTTTAAATGCCCGGAGTAATATAATGAACCAATGGGTTTTTTGTTGACAATGATTTGCCAAATGGTTTATAAATCAAACATGGTAAACATTACTCGGGGGAGAGTCTTAATCAATAAGCAGCCCAGCAACCAATGGATAAATTACTCTTTTCGACCACAGGCCGGCTAGACCGGCTCCCAGAGTAGGAGACCTAGGTTCCGATGCGCGGCCAGGATGGCCGAAATTGGTGTAACATATTAGTATTAATCAGAAAAATGAGGAATTTGTTTGTAATCCAGAAGGCGGAGCTATGTACTAATGGAGGCAAACATTCATGGATGGACTTGCTGGGATTAAAACCGGGTTACTCGGACCAGATGCTCCGTATCAGACTTGCCCTCCCTGGTATGTAGTTCATACCCGCAGCCGCCATGAGGTCAAGGTTCATGAATGCTTATGTTCCAAGGCCTTAGAGTCCTTCCTGCCCCTCATAGAGATCAGAAGCCGTCGCCGGGATCGACGAAAATTTATCAAAATCCCACTATTCCCCGGATATCTGTTTGTCCGCACGGTCCTCGAACCGGATATTTACCATGAGATTATCAAAACCAAGGGAATTGTACGTATTGTGGGATTTAATAACCACTTCAGCCCGGTAGAGCCCGGGAAGGTGGAATCCATACAACTGATGCTGGCCAGCGGTCGCCCCATCAATCCCTGGGCTTCTATAACCAAGGGGAAACCGGTTCGCATTATTGACGGACCCTTAAGGGGCGCCGAAGGGATAGTGGTCAACCGAAAGGACCAAAAACGCCGGCTGGTGGTCACCATCGACATTTTGAAGCGCAGCGTGGCGGTGGAACTGGACGAAGAGGCGGTGGAGCCGCTAAGCAAGAGTTGCAGCCCTGGATTCTGCCACAAATGCTTAGGAATTTCCCCCAGTATTCATGGATAAATCCTCTCGAGTTCCGCCAGAGACGATGCTTCGAGTCATCATCGTCTTCCTGATGTTCTCCCCCTTATCCCCGTTGACCATCAATTGTGCCAGGGCGGATAATATCGCCGGTCCAAGCATCGTGACCGTGGTCAGCCTCGATTCCCAGGGTCAGCCCCTGCGGCAAGGGCTGGGAGTAATTATTGATCCCCGGGGCCTAATCCTTACTAGTTTAGAGATTTTCTTAAACAGTCAAGGCGGAATGATCAAAACCGCCAAAGGCGCCTTACACCTGATCGAGGGAGTGGTTCAGCTAGATCGGCTCCAAGACTGGGTTCTGTTGAAGGTCAACGCTGAAGGTCTGGTAGCCTCCTCGGTCAGTAAGTATAAAGCAATAAAGCCCTCCGAACGGGTAATGCTGCCCGCCCGGGAGCGTTCCCAGATAACCTTCAAGGAAGTGGCGATCAAAGGAATCTATCCGATTTCCCCCCGGCTGGCGCTACTGGATCTAAGACTTTCCAAAAGCGACGTGGCCAGTGGTACTCCACTATTCAGCCAGGCTGGCGAGGTAATGGGCATAGCCCATCGATTAAATAGCCCACCGGAAAGAGGAAAATCCTCGCTCTATTTCCTGCCCCTGAACCGTTCCCAGTTACCGCCAGTGAAAAAAAACCCTGAAGCACTCAAGTCTTTTGAGGAGGTTGCAGATTTAGCTCGGACCAAGTCACCCGAGGGGCTGTTCTGGCAAGGGATGGCCGCCATGGTCAGACAAAACTGGGTCGATGCGGTTGAAAAGTTCAATGAGGCGATAAAGATTGATAAAAAGTTTCCTGAGGCCTATTATGGACGAGCCCAGGCCCGCTTTTTCCAAAAGGACTATGAGGGCGCGGAGAAAGATTTGAACAAGGCCATAAAGCTCTTGCCTTCCTATGCTCGGGCCTCATTCTGGCTGGGAAAGACGCGGCAAAAACTAGGGGATAAGGCCGGAGAGATTCTGGCTTATGAGAGGGCGGTTAAAATCAATCCACATCTTTCGGAGGCCTACTTTAAGCTGGGACAACTGGCATATAAAACCAAAGATTTCGACCGGGCGCGACAGTGTTTTCGCCAAGCCGGAGAGGGATTTCCCGAAGCCGCGCAGTCCTGGTGGTATCTGGGAACCATCGCCCGGATCCAAGGGGAATCAGCCGAGGCGGTAGAGAACTTTAAGAAAGCCATCGCCCTTAATCCACAATTTTTTGAGGCCTATCTATCCTTAGGCAAGTTGTTGTTGACGGTTGGGGCGCAGCCTCAGGAGGCCGTGGAAATCCTCACCGAGGCGGTGCAGCAGCGCCCCCGTCATGGCGAAGCCCGGCTCTACCTGGCCCTGGCGCAATGGTTGAGCTGGAACCGGGGGGGCGCCCTGGAACAATATTTCGCCCTCCAGGACCTTAACCCGCGGCTGGCGGCACGGCTGCACCAGACCCTGAATTACAGCCGTTGACCGTTGGTGCTATTCTGAAGATTGATTTGAAAGGGGGATAAGATGAGAATGGTGAAAAAGCTGACCGTAGTTCTGGCCCTGATGGGTCTGCTGCTGACCGTCCAGACCGGTTCAGGTCAGGCCACAGTGGCCTCGGATCTCGCCGCCGGGGTGCCCATGGAACAGGTAATCGCTAACGGCTTGGCCGCCGGCTTGACCATCGAGGCGGTCATTGGCCAGGCCATGGCCGCCGGAGCCGACCCTTGCGCGATCGTTAAGGGGGCCCTGGCCCAGGGCATCGACCTCTCCCGCATCTTTGCAGCCTTGCTGGCCCAAGGGGTGGAGGTCACCAAGATGATGAAATGCGCCCGGGAGGCCGGACTGGATTGCACGGTGATCGCCGACGCGGCCATGGCCGCCGGGGCCGAGCTTGAAGACGTCCGAGCGGCCCTGGCTGCCTGCAACTGTCCCGGGGCCGAAACCTATACTTATGCGCCCCCGGCCCCGCCGGTGGCCCCGGCCGGCGCCGGACCTCCCAGCTTTCCGGGAGGAGGCGGCGGAGGCGGCTACGTCGCCAGTCCGTCCAGTTAAGCAGTTTCATGTTCCATGAGCCGGGTGAATGGGGTAAGCCCCGGCTTCTGCCTTGGGGGTGATAAAATGTGGTGTTTCCAAAGCAGGAAGGGACCGAAGTTGTTGATCATGGTTTTAGCGGGGGTGCTGCTCACCGGTCTCTACCAGGACCAGACCTGGGCCGCGGAACCGGACACGCCGGCCGGCCGGTCCGAGGCGGGGGAAACCGACCAGGCCCGCGAAGTCTTGGAATGGCAGAAACAGCTCCGGGAAGAAGAGGAGCAGCGCCGGGAGGAAGCCGCGCCCGCGGCGCGGCCGGAATTTTTCCCGGTCATCGAACCGGTGCGGCCCTCGGAAAACTTGCAAGTCGGTCCGGCGACCGGCACCCTGGCCCCGTACGGCTATGCCTGGGCCGAAGATACCTTGAGCCGGGGGTGGACCTTCCACCGCCTGGGACCTTTCCGGGTGTCGCCGTTTCTGGCTTATAACGGCATTTACCGCAGTAATATTTATCAGACTTCGACCGATAAAAAATCCGATTATGTAAATAACCTCAGACCGGGTCTGAGCCTTGAACTGCCCCTGGCGCATCGCCACCGGCTTTCTTTGGGATACCTGGGCGATTATTTTATCTATAGCAGTCATTCGACCGATAGTCATTATGACCATAATGTCAATGCCGATGCTAATTTCAATTTCCGCGGCGGCCTGAGTCTGGGGTTCGGTTCGGCTTATCGGCACGCCACCGAAGAGCGCTCGGCGGTGGTGGGCCGGAAAAGGCGCTACGATCGCACCACCCCCTATTTCAAGGCAGCCTATGCCTTTGCCGACGTCTGGAAACTGGAGACCAACTATCAATTCGATAATCTCGACTTTGCCAAGGCCATCGATCGGCAGGACGATTACCAGTATCACACCGGCGGGGCCACCCTGTTCTATAAATTCTGGCCCAAGACCGCGGCGCTGGTGCAATACATCATTCAGGGGCGCGTCTATCCGAATCGATCGATCAACGACAGCCTCAGCCACTCACCGTTGATCGGCCTGACCTGGGACCCGACCGCCAAGCTGTCGGGGACCGTCAAGTTCGGCTATACCTTCCGGGAATATGACACCGACCTCGCCGGGCGCAATAACAGTCCCAACTCCTGGGCCTTGGCCATGCAGACGCTTTATCGCTACAGCCGCTATACCAATCTGGCTCTCACCGCCCAACGCTCTTACCAGGATGACGTCGATTTCGGCAACAACGCCTATGAGAACAGCGCCGTCTATGTCACCCTGAATAAGCACTGGCATTATTTCCGGACTGATAGTTATCTGGCCTTTTATTATATCAACAACAATTACGTTGATGTGGCGGCGGATCCGGTCACCGGCCGGCTTAAGGAACGGGATGACGATATCATCTCCGTGGGCTGCGGCTTGAGCCGGCCCTTCACCTCTTATTTCAGGCTGCGGCTGGATTACAACTTCATCAACAAGGATTCCAATTTCAGCACCTACAGCTTTAATGAGCATCGGTTGCTGTTCGGCATTGAGACCTCTTTGTAAAGTTTGCTGCGGGAGGGAAAGGCCTAATGCAACCAGTAACCTGGTGGTCCTGGGTGATCCTGAGCGGGGCGAGCGTGGTGCTGATCTTCGCGCCACTGGCCTTTGCCGGGGTCCACACCTGGGCCTATTTCAGCCTGGGCGTGTTAATCGCGCTGCTCAGCCTGTTGTTGCTGGCGGTGCTGCTGCTCAGGGTGCTTTGGGGGCCATGGCTGCCCTACAACTGGCCGCGGCCGCCGCTCTGGGGCCTGGTGCTGGCCTTCCTGGCCCTGATCATCCTGCAGGTCATCTATCTGCCCCAGGTCCTGGTGGGGTGGCTTTCTCCCGAGGCCCTGGCAATACGGACCCTGGGCAACGGCTACGGCCTGGCCGCCGCGGTGCCATTGTCGCTCAATGCCTATGCCACGCAGTTGGAACTGTTAAAACTGCTGCCCGCGGTGCTGCTGTTCTTCCTGCTGCTCTATGCCGTCCGCAGCCGGTTGCAGATGCGGCTGCTGGTCGGGGTCATCCTGGCGGTGGCCCTGTTCGAAGTGGCCTACGGCGCCGCCACCCTGCATTCGCACCGCATCTGGGGCTGGAAGAATATCTATGCCGGTTTCCGGCTCAGCGGCACCTTTATCAACAGCAACAACCTGGGGGCTTTCCTGGCCATGGCCATCTGTCTGGGCTTCGGCCTGTTCCAGGCCATGCGGCCGCCCCGACTCAACCAGGCGCCAGGCACCGGCTGGCGGCGCTTTATCAAAATGACCGAAGCCGAGCGCCTCGAACCCCAGTTCAGGCGGTATGCCCTGTTCTTCCTGCTGATCGTGTTGACCGCCGGGCTGATTCTCACCGGTTCCCGGGGGGCCATGACCTCCCTGGTCTTTGCCTTTGTGATGATGGGCGCCCTGACCTGGAGCCGCTCCCGCAAACGCGGCACCCTGGCCATCATGGTGCTTTTCCTGGTCCTGGCCCTGGGCTACGGCCTGTTCTTGGGGGCCGGCCCGGCCCTGGCCCGTTTTCTGGACCTGCAACATTGGGGGCGCTATTGTGCCTTTATGGGCGCCTTCGCCATCTTCAGCGATTTTCCGCTGGTGGGTTCCGGCCTGGCCACCTTCGGGGATTTGTATTATCAGCATCAACCGCATGAAATAAACGGCGTCTTTTATACTTATACCCACAATGACTGGCTGCAGTTGCTGGCCGAAACCGGCGGCCTGGGCTTTTTGCTGGTGGTGGGCGGCTTCCTGATTTTGCTCTACCGGCTCATTGACCGCTGGCGGCAGCGGCAGGATTATTTTGCCGCGGGCCTGGGCCTGGGAGGCTTGGGGGCCTTGATGGCGGTGGCTTTTCATGCCCTGGCCGAATTCAATCTGCACATTCCGGCCAATGCCCTGCTCCTGGCCGCGGTCGGTGCCCTGACCTATCTCAGCGTTCATTCCTATGTC
>JAFDGA010000046.1 GCA_019309545.1 Deltaproteobacteria bacterium | reverse complement strand
GGAGATTATCGCCGCCCTGAACGCCGGCCAGGTCAAGGTCCTGATTGCCACCGGCCAGCTTGTCGGCGAGGGGTTTGACTGCCCGGAACTCTCGACCCTGTTTCTGGCCACGCCCATCCGGTTCAGCGGCCGGGTGCTGCAATACCTGGGGCGGATTTTACGACCGGCGCCGGGCAAAGACAAAGCCCGGGTCTATGATTACCTGGATGTCAACGTGGGAGTATTGATCAACGCCGCCCGCTCCCGGGCGCGGGTGTACGGGGGATAAAATGGATCGCAAAATAGACTTGGTTTTCAAGGTATCGGGAAAATACCTTGCAGTAGATCACGGTTTTGCTCTCTACAGCGCCATCAGTCGAGTTTGCCCCGTTATCCATGACGATCAAGACGTAGGCCTAAAACTTATTAGGGGACGCTACTTGGGGAATGGCCGTTTGGATATATCGCCAAATTCAGAATTGATGCTGAGATTGCCGATAAGCCGGATAAAAGATTATCTCGGTCTGGCCGGAAAATCTTTAGTAGTGCAAGAAGATATAATTCGGATCGGTGTGCCTAACACAAGGGCACTGATACCCGCAACAGCATTGTTTTCTCCATTAGCAACCACCAAGAACGGCCAGGACCGAACGCGTTTTGAGTGCGAAATTAAAAAACAAATGGAGAAATTAGGCGTCAAGGGCCGAATTTCTGTGGGCAAACGGCGGACCTTTCAGGTGCACGGTAAGCAAGTGGTAGGCTATGAAATTTTAGTTTCGGAACTAACTGCATCTGCATCCTTTTTAGTCCAGGAGTATGGCCTGGGAGGTCGCCGCAAGCTGGGCTGCGGTTTTTTTGAGGTATGGAAAAAAGAGCCGGAAATTTTGTGATGCTGCCGCCCAAGACACTACTGGCAAAAAGCCCTATCAATCATTCGATTATTAAGCCATGGGAATCGTTGGTAGGACATACCAGACAGGTTTTAAATGCGACTAAAAAGATAATAGCATCTCTAAGGTATTTTAATATCTTTAGGAATCAGCAGTGTTTTGAGTTACTGGCATTGATAGGAGCTATTTTGCATGATCTTGGTAAGGCAACTAATATATTTCAGGGAATGTTACTGAGAAAAAAAGCTTTTTGCAATAAAATCCATCCCATTCGCCATGAAATATTAAGTGCCTTGCTCATTGCTCAGCTAAATAGTCCACTAAAAGATTGGGTGCAAAAAGCCTTTGCTGGCTATGGCCAACATTTTATATGGATGCTCAGTTGGGTAGCGGGAGGACATCACCTCAAGCTACATTTGGATAAACCATTTCACATTCACACAAAAGAAACAGACAGATTGGTAAGAGTGCAGGGCACACCCAAGGAATTCATATTTTGGGGATCACACCCTGACGTTAAAGAACTCCTTAAAATGGCAGCTTGTTTCGCTTGCCAGAAAATAGAAGTTCCAGAATTACAGGACGTTATTATTCCATTGGCTGAAGTTGATGATCTTGATGCCCAAAATCTAAAAACAATAGTGGAAGACTATGTCTATGATTCAAGTAATTTGGTTGTCCAGCTTTCTGCTGATGAAAAAGTTTCCCTGGCGTTAGCCAAAGCTGTGCTAATAGCAGCGGATGTGGCCGGTTCAGCCTTAACCGCGGAAACTACTGAACCACTAAGATGGATTGAAGGGGCTTTGCAGCAATATCTGGTCCCCGAGAATCTAGAAAAGATTATCCAGGATAAGCTGGGCGGTGGCGATTTACGTGATTTTCAAGAGTCAGTGGCAAGAAGTTTGGCACCGGTGACTCTCACAATCGCGGGCTGTGGCACCGGTAAGACCCTGGCGGCCTATGCCTGGGCCATGCGCCATGCTGCCGGGAAAAAGCTGTTTTTCTGTTATCCCACTACCGGAACAGCCTCATCTGGTTTTGAGGACTATCTCGTAGCACAAAGCTCTTTAGAGCGGGCTCTCATTCACGGACGCGCCCAGGTGGACATAGAAAGGATATTGCGATCTGATGAAGAGGATATATGGGAAGAAAACCAGCGGTTGGAGTCTCTCAAAGCCTGGCCCCAACAGGTCATCGCCTGCACAGTAGATACCGTTTTGGGGCTCATGCAAAACCAACGCCGTTCCCTGTTCAGTTTTCCTGCCATAGCCTCTGGAGCTTTTGTTTTCGACGAGATTCACAATTACGATGCCAAGCTTTTTGGGGCACTGATAAGATTTTTAAGGACTTTTACCGAATCTCCGGTATTGCTCATGAGCGCCTCTATTCCGGAAAATCGTCTCAATTTTTTGCGGGCAACTTTGGGTGAACGGCTGGCTGAACCCATCAGGGGGGATCCTGAGCTGGAAAATCTGGACCGCTACCAATTGGAGTGGTGTCAGGTGCCAGAAGACTGCTGGCCGGCAGTAGAACGAATCCTGGAAAACGGCGGAAAAGTACTCTGGGTTTGCAATACCGTGGCTGATGCAGTAGCAGCCTATGATCACGCTTTGGCCATGAACCTGAATATAGCGCCCGTTCTTTATCACAGCCGGTTTCGCTACCAGGACCGGGTAAGCTTACAAGAAAGGGTTATCAATAGCTTCCGTCAGGAAGGCCCGGCTCTGGTAATCAGCACCCAGGTATGTGAAATGTCCCTGGATATAAGCGCCGATTTGTTGGTCACTGCCTTGGCCCCGTTTCCAGCACTGATCCAGCGGTTGGGAAGGCTGAACCGCTATCCCCAAAAAAATTCTTTGCCGGGTCGCTGTTTGGTCTATGACTTCTCGTGTCAAGAAAATCGACCCTATCGGAATCAGGATCTGGCTATGACGAAGCAGGCTCTCCTCACTATGATCAATAAACCCTTAAGCCAGCGTCATCTGGCCAAGGCCTTAGAAGAGATTCAGGTATCAGAAGAGATCAAGACCTACTCGGCCTGGCTCGACGGGGTCTGGGAAAGCGATCAGCGCCCACTCCGTGAAGGCGATGCTTCTATTACCGTGATCTTAAGGCAGGACCTTACTGAAATCCAGGATTTTCTCAAAAAAAGGAGGCAGAAACCAAACTGCCACAATGTCGCCGCCTGGACCATACCTATGTATTTACATCCTCAATTTACACTTTCAGAACGCTTTGCCGGTTACCCCGTGGCCGGAGAGGGAGTTATTGAATACGACCCGGTAAGGGGGGCAAAATGGAGAAAACAGTCATGGGAAATCATTTAACGCCAAAGGTGCAGTGGTCCTTGACCGACGAGGGAATGGGAGTATTGGAGCGAGCCGGGCTGGGAGGGCTGTACCTTTCGCTGACCGCGGCAGATGAGTGGGCTGCCCAGGGCGATTCCCAGGTTCAGGAACTCCAACGCCTCTTAACTTGGGAGTTATCAGACCATTCTGTAAAGCTCTGGTGGGAAAGTGAAGATCAAGCCATCTTGACCAAGCTGGTGGAGTGGGCTTGGCAGGAAAGAGAAGGCGTTTTCTATCTGCCCGGCTTACATCGATCGCTGGATGAACGGGAGCATATTTATAAGCGTTTGGATATTCACAGGGGTTTATTCCAAACTTTCTTTCAACATCCCAAGGTCCTTCCTAGAGAACAACCCATTACCGAGATCGTCAAAGAAGATGAACACCATTTCTTTCAAATCAATTATCAAAAGATAAAGCCTCGTAAAGGAGGTTTGCCAACAGTCAAAATACTTCCGGAAATTCTTAAGCAAGGGATGACACAAGAGGCCATTCACCTTTCGGCCTCCTGGATTTATCCCGGCGCCGCCAAAAGATTCGGCAAAGCCGCCAAAGAGGAGGAAAACTGGAGCGGTCCTCCCAAGCTGGGTCTTTTATTGATCTTTGCCCCACTATCCTGTGTATTTTTTGAATTGCCTATGACTAAGATAAAAGCAGCAGGTAGGGGACAATTTAGGCCTAATTGGGCCTTCCTGGTTCCAGAAATAAAAAGTTTGACCACTTTTGCCAAACACTTCCCCCTGCTTCGCTGCCAGGCGCCCGCAGATTTTCTACGGGTGCGAGTCCAGAGCCTGGGAGATGCAGCCCTGAGTTTTGCCAGCGCTTATGCGGCCCGAGGGATGGAACGGCGTTTGGGCCTGCAAAAGGTCTATATTGCAGCCATGGGGCAGGTAAGCCATTATCAGGGACAGAAGGTAAGAAAAAAAATTTTGGAATTGAGACCCGCGGAAATCTCCATCAAACGTTATGAGCGCATGATACGTTATTTGCCTAATGAATTCAGAACGCGCCAGATAGAAAAGACTGAAGACCCTGCGCAGGTCCAGGCCAATCTCTGGATTCGCCAGCCTACTGCCCGGGGGCGCATTGCTGACAATCTGATTCATGACCGGCCCTGGTATCAGGACCTGCTATGGCCCCACCCTTGGCAGGTTGATAAACTGGAAAACCAACGCCAAAGAACCAAGCAGAAGGAACAGAAGAGCATTTCACTGGAACACCTGTGGTTTAATAACCTCTTATTTGAAAGGAGGGCGCTTATGAATCTGGCCGATGAAACGGTAATGTGGGATAGCCCGGAAGAACAGGCCTTGCTGAGCATTTTTCATCATTCTTTAAGACAACTTTTGAACAAAGACGAAGAAGCCCAAAAACGGGGTGGCAGCCGCAATCTTCTGGAGCGCTGGGATGACCGGCTGCAGGCCGTCCGCCGTGGCCTGATGCGCGCTAAGACCCGGGAGTTGAACCGCAAATTTATCATGGAATTCCTTGCCGAGGGAGGGGGGAGCAAAGAACTTACCGAAAAGAAGGAAGCTCTCTGGCGTTTTCTCAACCACCCCTACGATTGGCAAAAGTCTAGAGATCTGGCGCTATTGGCGCTGGTCACCTTCACTGACAAGAGATTGGGTAAACCAAAGGAAACTTCGGAAAAAGGGGAGGACAGCAGTGATGAGTAAGCATCTGTTCGGCATGATTCTGACCCATCAGGGAACTTACGCCAACAACCGCGGGGAAACAGAAGGCACGGCTACCACCTTACAAAAAGTTTTGCGAAACGGCGACCTCTACACCACCGTGTCCGCTGAGGCCATCCGCTATGCCCTGCGGGAGGGCTGGCAGGCCAAAAATTACCAAGTTAACCGCTGTTTGAAAAACCATCGGGAATGTGACTTTCGTGATCGTGAATTCAAGGAATGGCATAAATACCTTGATGACGATGCCCTGGGCTACATGCATGCCAGGGAAGAGACCCTGAGCCGCCGGGGCCTTCTGGAAATAACCCGAGCCATCTCCACCACCCCCTGGCGGGGGGAAATAATGCAAAACTTCGCTTCCCCGGGCAGCAATCCCGGCGTCACCCACAAGAATCCCATTCCCTATGCGGTGGAAGTCCATGATACCCGCTATCAGTATGGCTTTGCCCTGACTCCGGCATTCTTGGGCCGGATGGGTTTCCAGGATAAAGAAGACAAACTTACCGCCAAGGAAAAGAAAGAGAGGCTCCGGCAATTACTGGAAGGTTTGTGCAGCCTGAGAAGAGTCGGCGGCAATCATTCCCGCTACTTAACGGATTTTTCCCCAGAAGTTATTGTCTTGCGCTGGACTGACGACCCCGCTCCCCGATTCCTATATTGTTTTATGCAGGACGACCATGGTGGCATCAGCCTCGACCCTCTGTTCCGGCGGATAGACGGGGACATCGAAGCGGCGGAGCTCATCATCGGCACCCCTTTACACATTCCTGAACTTAAAGCTCTCAAAGATAAAGGTGCAAATTTTTTGCCTGGGGTAAAAAAAGCCGTGAACACCCTCATGGGAATGGTCCAGGATGACGACCTGGCAGTTCCCCAATCTCAAGGGTAAAAGTCATGGATAGCGTATGCCTCTATGTGGACGTTCCCATTTGCTCCTTCCGTCCCCGTTGGGCTCGGGAATACCAGGAGACCTATGCCTTGCCTCCGCCGGCCACGGTTTTCGGCATGCTTCTGTCGCTGGTGGGTGTGGACTGGCCGGACAAAGAGCAGTATGCCGGGGTGGAGTTGGCCTTGGCTCTGTCCCAAGAGCCGGAAAAATGCCGGATTTTTCGTAAACTTCGCCGAGTGCCGCAGTCCAAAAAAGACGCTGACCCGTTGACGGAGCGTAGGCCAGATTATCAAGACATCCTTCTGGACCTGCAATTCTGGCTCTGGCTACGAGATGGCCAGGCCTGTCAAACTCTGACTGACCGTGTAAGAGCAGCCTTGGAACCGCAACGCCGCCGGGAAATTATACGTTACGGTGGACTTTCCTTGGGGGAATCCAGCCATCTGGTCAATGAAATCTCCCTGAAAATGCCCAGTGGTCAAGGTCGTTTTTTATGTCAGGATCCGGAAGGATATTATCAGCTACCGGTTTGGGTGCAGCACCCACGCTGCGGTCACGGCCAGTCACGCCTGGAGCACTTTACCCTACTGCCCTCGGAAACTTTATCTGAACCGCCGGATTATGATCCCCGTTGGATTACCATTGTCGGTCCCCAGAGATAAATCATTGTTGAAAGATTAAAGGGGAATAAGATGGGAAAGCCACATGATGCTTCAGCCGACTCCTTCACCTCCTTCCATGCCGCCGACAAGACTACGGGTGAGCCTTTAATCCGCGTTATGGCCCTGCACGCCCTGGCCTACTGCGAAAGGCTCTTTTATCTGGAAGAGGTGGAGGAGCTTCGCCGCGCCGACGCCAATGTCTATGACGGCCGACGTTTGCATACGGAGCTGGAAAAGGACGAGGAGCCCTATACCCTGGAACTGGCCAGCGAAACCTTGGGCCTCAAGGGGAAGTTGGACTGTTTGAAACACCGGTCCAGTGGATGGGTGGTAGTGGAACATAAGAAGGGAAAATCCCAAAAAGGCGCGCCCTGGCCCAGCGACCGCCTACAGGTTATGGCTTATGCGCTGCTTCTGGCGGAACACACCGGCCAGGAGGTCAAAGAGGCAGTGATTCACTATCACGCCGATAACCAGAAGGTCAAGATTCCCATCCAACCGCAGACTGCCGGTGAAGAAGTCAAGGCCGCGGTAGCCCGGGCCAGGGAATTGAAGGCTTCTCTGGAACGCCCTCCGGTCGCGGTCCCGGAGAAACTCTGTCGCACCTGCTCTTTGTCCCCCGTCTGTTTGCCAGAAGAAGAACGGTTTGCCCTGGCCGAAAAACCCAAACCCCAGCGTCTCTTTCCCCCCGATGACGACCGGCGGGTAGTCCACATCGTGGAGCAAGGGGCTACCGTGGGCCGGGAAGGCGAGCAACTGGTCATAGGCCGACCAGACGGCAGCAAAAAACCTTTGCCAGGGATAAATATACTGGCCTTGGTGCTGCATGGAAATGTCCAGGTAAGCACCCAGGCCATTCATTATTGCGCCGCCAATGAAATCGGCCTGCATTGGCTTTCCTATGGCGGTCATTATATCGGGGCCTTCGCGGCGGGCGCGGGCAAGGTGCAGCGTCGGCACAGGCAGCATCAGGCCTTTGCGGACCATCATCTTAAAGTGCGTTTGGCTTGCCGTCTGGTGGCTGCCAAGGTGGAAAATCAACTGCGTTATGTGATGCGGACGATCCGGAGCCAGCCCGGTTTGGAAACAGAGATGGTAATACAGACAGGACTAAACCAATTCCGGGATACCCTTAAGGAAGTAAACCGCCAGGAAACTGTCACCGCCGATGGCCCTGATTTTGATGCAACTGCGGTTATAGAGAGAATCCGGGGATACGAGGGTCTGTCTGGCCGCGCCTACTTTGAGATCCTGCCCTTCATCCTAAAAACATCTGCCGAGGATTTTCTGGCATTTTCGGGACGTAATCGCCGTCCACCCAAAGACCCGGTCAATGCCCTGCTTTCTTTCGGCTATGCTCTGCTTTACCGTGATTGCGTTGGAGCATTATTAGCCGTAGGGCTGGAACCGGCCTTGGGATTTTTCCATACTCCCCGTTCTCCTGCCTACCCTTTGGCCTTAGACTTAATGGAACTTTTTCGCCTCCTGTTATGGGATATTCCGTTGATCGGCTCCATAAACCGGCGACAGTGGCAGAAATCCGATTTTGAGATAACCCCTGGACAGGTATGGCTGAATACCGAGGGCCGACGGAAGGCCATTCAGCTATATGAAAGCCGCAAACAGGAAAAGTGGAAACATCCGGTCCTTAACTATTCCTTGAGTTACGCCCGGACCATCGAACTGGAGGCGCGGCTCCTTGAAAAAGAGTGGACCGGCCAGCCAGGGTTATTTGCCCGCTTGAGGTTACGCTGATGGGCGAAGAAAAACATTGGCACCTGATCTGTTATGATATCCGCGACCCCAAACGTTGGGCCAAGGCCTACAAAATCCTTAAGGGCTGTGGAGATCACCTGCAACTATCCATTTTTCGAGCCCATCTGAGCAAAACGAGACTGGCTTCCCTGCGCCATAGATTGAGTAAAATTCTCGAAGGGGAAGATAGTTTACTGATTGTGCGCCTCTGCCCGAGTTGCGCCCAAAGGATAATTGATAGCACCGGAACCGAGAAATGGGTAGGACCGGATGTCAAATATGAAATATACTGATTCATGTACCATTGGGAAAATTAGGAAAACAAGAAAATTTTATCGATAACTGTTGGTAATTAAATGGTTTTGGGGCAATATAGCTGCAAACCGGTACTTGATAGGCAATAATTCCAAAGAAAATAATATGATATATCACCAGGGGCTTGATAATTTTTTGTTTTTAAACTCGTAGCCAATAATATGATATATCACCAGGGGCTTGATAATTTTTTGTTTTTAAACTCGTAGCCCCAAGATCCATGAAAATAACCGCTTAACATGGCGGTATTTTTAAGGTAAATTTTGCGGAGTGAATCGATCTTTGATGCCGAAAGGCGTTGAGCACTACTTCTTTTTCAAAAGTTTTTGAATCTTCCGGCTCCTGTGGTGAATCTATCTTTGATGCCGAAAGGCGTTGAGCACGATTTGGATGCCTGGAACCGGAGATATGGTTCAGAGTGAATCGATCTTTGATGCCGAAAGGCGTTGAGCACATAATGTTTCCATGAAGGGTTA
>JAFDGA010000045.1 GCA_019309545.1 Deltaproteobacteria bacterium | reverse complement strand
CGGCACATCTCCAAATTGTATCCCGGATTGGTATGGTGCAACATCGCGGTCCGGGGCACCTGGGGACCCTACAAAGATAAAATGTCTAAATTCGGACAATGGACCCTGGAACCCTTCGGGGGCTGCGCCAATGCCTTTGTCCATAACACCGGCTTTCCCCAGGATCAGTTGCCCCGGGGTCGCGGTGGTGACCCCACCCGTTCCGGCGTCTGGTTCGCCGACTTTGTGGCGGGGGAGCAGGCGGCTAATACTTTGCTGGCCGCGATATATTGGAGAGATGAATTAGGCGGCACCGGCCAGTTCTGCGAGGTCACCGGGGCTGAGTCGCAGATGGACATCCTGGACTTTGACATTAGCTGGTACGGCTTCAACGCCAGCATCAAGGCCCGGACCGGCGCTTGGGACCCCAACCTCAACCAGTATGAGTGGAACCCCTGCCGGGACGGCTACATGATGATCGGCGGCCAGACCGACCGGTTGTGGTATCGTATCGGTATGTGTATTGAGCGCGACTTCCCGCAGTTCGGGCGGCTGATCCATGAAGACCCCATCCTCAAAGAGATGGGAGCCCGGAACGCCCTGGAAATGCTGACCAAAACCTATACCCTGACCACCCGCTGGCTCAGAGACATCAACCGGATTGAAGCGGAACAAAAACTCCTGGAGTACGAAATCGCCGCCGGTCCGGTGTTGTTTATTGACGAAGTCTCCGAGTTCCCCCATTTCAAGTATCGTCCGTGGGTGTGCACTATTGATACCGATCATTATGGCACGCTGCTGTTCTCGGTGCCCCCCAACAACTATCAGATGCGGACGCCGCACCGGGTCAAAGTATTGGGCCGGCCGCTGGGCTACGATACTTATGAAGTCATGATGAAGTACGCCGGGATCGGTCAGACCAGAGTAAACGAACTCAAGGAAAAGGGGGTTATCTAATGGCGAAGGACCCAAGAGTATGTCGGCTGGAGGAGCTGGACGGCCCCAAAAGCAAACAAGAACTCGACGAAATGAAGATGCCCTATGAGGATTACTGCCGGGCCGCCTTCGCGCCGGGCGGTGAGTTCTCCAGGCCCCTGTCGCTTAAAGGCATCCGCTGGCTTAGCACCACCATGTATATCTTCACGCCCCATTCTGTGTCCAACCTGGCCGAACTGGGGGCCGAGGTCATCAAAGTCGAGATGCCCCGCATGGGCGACCCCATGCGTCACTGTGCGCCGTTCAATGAGACCTATCTCTATCCCTTGCATGACACCCGGCCGATGACCGGGACGGGCATGGGTTATTTGAATGCTAATCCCAACGAATATCACATTACCATGGACTACCACCTGGACGAAATGAAGGAAGCCTTCTATCGTCTGGTGAAAATGTCCGATGGACTGACCGAGTGCTATCGGCCCGGGACCTTTGACCGCTGGAAACAGAGCTACCGTTACCTGATTGAGATGAACCCCCGGTTTATCTATGTCTGGGGCGGCGGCTTCGGTTACGGCCCCAAGGTTTTCGGGGGCTCCTATGACATCCTGGGTCAGGCCCATGCCGGGTTGGCTTCAGTGACCGGTATGCACGAATTCATGGGCGGCCACTGCACCAAACACTCCAACTGGTGCATTGACTGGTACTCCGGCACCCAGATCACCTTCGGCATTCTGGCTGCTATCCATTGGCGGCGGAAAACCGGGCTGGGCACCATGATCGAATTCTCCCAGGTGCAGGCTGCCACGCGGTGCCTGGGCTACGCTGCGCCGCTCTATGGCCGCTTTGGCATCGTCCGCCAGCGTTGGGGCAACTGGGATACCCAGCTCTGCGTCCACGGCATCATTCTGGCGGGCAAATCCGACTACCCGGATGCCATCAATCCGCAGGACCGGCTGGATGCCCGCTACGTCATGGTCTCGGCCTTCAACGATCCGGACTTCAAAGAGCTGTGCGAGGTCATCAAGAAACCCGATCTTTACAGCCGTTATCAGAAGCATAAGGACCGGGTCGAGGGTGAGGCTCAGGTCGAAATCTATGCTGCGTTGGAGGAGTGGGCCAAGGATAAGTCCAGAGGCGATGTCGTCCGCATTCTTCAGGGTGCTGGTCTCTTAGCCGAACCGGTGATGAACGACCGGGAGGTCTATGAGTGTGAACACTATCGGCTGAGAGGCACTATCCGCTGGCAGGATGATCCCATCTTTGGCGATGTCTTGGCCATGGGGTCTTACGGTGCGGGATTGATGTCCAAGACGCCGCGCAGACTCTACTGGATCTGGCGGCCGGTGGGCGCCGACAACGTAAAGATTTACCACGAGCTGCTCGGGTATCCAACAGCCAAGATCGAAGAGTGGTACTCCAAGGCCATGATCTAAAAGGAGGGAGCGCTGTGTGTGATATTATTTGGTGTAAAAAAATGGTGGACGGAAAACCGTGCAACACCGTAAATTATCTGGATCCTTATTGCTTCTGGAACTGGGAAGGCAAGGTGAACTGTGCTGAATGCGGTACGGTTTACTACATCCATATGATCCAGGGCCACATGTATAAAGGCCCGGAGGAGAGGCCGGGGGAAAAGCCCGATACCAGCCCCCTCTATGCCGATAAACCCTTGGATGGCTACTCCAACTATTCGCCGGGCGTGGAAGGTCGGACCCGACCCTTCGAGTGCCTGCCCCGCCATATTTACCTAGGCGTACCTGACATGCGGAAGTTCAGCATCCGGGGCCGTCCTCTCAGGGGCTGGCGCCCGCAGCCGCCGGACGGAGGCATCGCCGGTAGCTATAAGTTCAACTGGGATCTGAAACGGCTTTCTCCTGAGGTGTGGGAGGAATATCAACGCATGCTCAGGGACGGCGAAGTCAAGGACTGGTAATAGGGAACGGTGATAAAGAAAGGAGTGCTACATGAGCGGGACTGAAGGATTAACTCCACGACAATTCTTAGATAAAGTCCTGGAGCCGGAGAAGGAAACCGACCATATCTGCTGGCAGTGCGAGCATCTCAAACCGGTGATCAAAGGTTCCAGTTTCCCGCCCGCGGACATCATTGGCTGGTGTAAAAAAATCCACTGGCCGCATTATTGGTGTGTAGCGGATTTTAACGTGATCAAAAAGTGTTACGCCTTTGAGCCGAAGAAGTAGGATGGAAGACAACGTCCGTAAGGAACTGGAAGTTATCAAGACCATGGTCCTCAACTGGAAGAGGAGCTATCTCGGGTTTGCCACCCCCGAGGGGGGGGATGAATACCTGGCGGAGGAATTTGCCGCCGAGATCAGTGAGCACATCTCCCCCTTTGTGATGCGGATGTATGCCTGTAAATACCTCACCCCGGATGAGGTCAATGATTTCTTGGACGTCTGCTATAATGAGGTGGAGGACCTGCGCCAGACTCTGGAAACCATAGCGGCTCCACCTCAGAAAAAAGGACTATTGGTTAAGTTTGTCGAGCACACCAAGAGTGTTTGGCGGAAATAAGGTGGCTTACAAGGCCGGAAAATATTACCTTGTTTAACCGCCGAAGCCGTGGTGACAATGGGACCGAACAGATTGGTATCTAAAATATAAGGAGGGTAAGCATGCCAGCAAAATGTCGTGTTGGTGTATGCGGATTCGACCCCATGCTCGTCAAAGGATATGTCAAAACCGGGTTCAGAGCCTTATGGTGGCATATTCCTGATGAGCTTTATGAGGAATTTAAAGTTAAGCCGAATGATCATATTTCAGGCAAGATCCTGAAGGTTTATACCGGCAAGACCGGGCAGGTGACACATGAGCCCAATGAGACCTTCCACTGGAAGTTCTCCCGGGAGTCGGGCCTGGCGGTGTTGCTGCCCCCGGAGATCATCACCAAATATGAACTCACTGAGTTCCACTTCCTTGAACTGTTGATTGAGAGTATCAACGAGCAGCCGGTCTATCCGGGGGAAGAAAAGATGAGCACCAAGTGGTGGCCGGAAGACAAGATGAAACTCGGGTTCACCCTGGATTATATCCCGGCCTAGCTCAAGTAACGAAATAACTACATCCCCCTCCCCATATCAATGGGGAGGGGGATTATTTTATCTGTCCTCAGCAGCATTCAGAGCAATTTTCCCGATTACTGACGTAAGGCAAGTTGATCATCTTGGCCAGAATCAGCCCGTCTCCAAATATTGTTGAGAATTGCACTGAATTAGATTATTATAAAACCACTTAGTATCATCAGAAGGTAAAGGAGCAGATATGACCGAAAGAGCTAAAGACCAAGACCAGCGGGAGCCGCAACCGGAGCAGGACCCCCAAGTGCAAGCGGAGTCGCCACCGGAAGAGCCAATGCACCCCGGCTGGCAGACTTTGGCCCAGGTTTTTAACAGCACCGACCCTTTTTTTGAAAGATTCCTTTATCTGCTGGGCTATGATTACTCTTCCAATGTTTATGTGATTACCGGCGACTATTTGACGGTGGTGGATCCCGGTAATGACTACACCACGTTTATGGACCTGTTCCGACGCGGGTTCAAGCCCACTGAGATTAAAAAGATTGTTCTCACCCACGGACACCGTGATCATTCTATGGGGGCCTTCGAGTTTATCAGATCGTACCCCAGCATTATCCAGACCGGCGGCTTTGAACTAATTCTGCACCAAGAAAGTCCCCAGGTCCTGAAAAAGGCGATCACCGATTTCGGCTGCCGCTTTACCGAAGTCAAAGGTGGAGAAATACTTGAACTTAGCGGGCTGGAATGGGAAGTGATTTATACCCCGGGGCATACCATTGATGGCATCACACTCTATCACGCACCATCAAAAACCGCAATTACCGGTGACACTGTCTTACCGCACGCCATGGCCAGACCGGACCAGAGTGCCGGTGGCCGGATGGATCATTATTTACATGGGGTAAAGACCCTACTCAAAAAGGATATTGCCAATGTTCTGCCAGGTCACGGGATACCAGTGGCGGCGCTGGGCAACCATGTGGTCGAACAGACCTACGAGAGCCTGATGCTCGAGATTATTGGGGTGCAGGATAAGATTCCTTGGGTTGATGGGGCAGCGAAATTAGTCCAAAAAGGCCTGCTGGAAGAGGCGGTATTTTGCTGTGATAAAGAATTAGAGCGTGATCCAGAAAATATGACTGCCTTGCAATTAAAGGCCTTCTGTTTAATTGACCTGAACCGCTGTAAGGAATCTGTCCAACTGCTTGATAAAATTCTGGCGCAGCAACCGGAAAATGCTCACGCCCTGGCCGGCAAGGGTCAGGCATTGCTGGGGCAAGGGAAATACGACGACAGCGTCGAGTATTTCAATCAGGCTTTGCAGATCAACCCCGACCTGAAAGAAGCCCAAATATATAAAGGTATGGCCCTGTATCTCGCCGGACGCTATGACGAAGCCATGGATATTGAGGCTTTCAGCAGTGAGTTTATCAGCCGGTTTAAGGAGCAATTGGCAACCAAAGTCCAGCCGACAAAATAATCTCCGGCCTGATCTCTTGCCCTTCGCAGTTAGCGGCAAGGCAGTTGGGTCAAAAAGGGGATTGGTGAGATGGAGGGCGGTCTTAAGGTTAATCACGTTTGGCGGCCAAGCGGCCCCGCGGCTGGGTCTGGAGCCAGGCCTTGAGATTCAGTACCAGCTCATAGGTCAGGTAACGTTGATGAGGTCCTTTACCTAATTCTATTCCTGGTTTATTAGCCCCGTGAAAATCCGAGCCCCCGGTAACCAGCAGGCCTAATTCCTGGGTTAATCTGAAGTAATCGGCTTGCATGTTCTGGGAATGCTCTGGATAGTAGACCTCCAGGCCGGCCAGCCCCAGTTCCTGCAATTCCTGTAACTGGGCTTTTAGTTGCTCCAGCCCTAACCCCAGGGTAAAGGGATGAGCCAGGACTGGAATACCCTGGGCCTGACGAATCAGAGCGATGGCTTCAGCCGGAGGCAAGCGAAATTTGGGCACATAAGCCGGACCACCCTGCCGCAGGTACTGGTCAAAAGCCTCTTGCTGATCCTGGACATAACCTTTGACCACCAGGGCCCGAGCAATATGCGGCCGGCCGATCTGACCTCCCCCTGATACCTGCAAAATATCTTCCCAAGAAATGGTTAATCCCAACTGGTTCAATTTTTCAACAATACGGGGATTACGATGAGCCCGGGCTTCTTTCAACACCTGGAGTTGCTGGTTAAAAAGAGGCTGCTGGTAATCAATGAAATATCCCAGAATATGCATGGTGCCCTCCGGGAAATCAGCACTGATCTCGATTCCCGGAATCACCTCAATCCCTAATTGCGCCCCGGCCTGAATAGCTTCCGCCACCCCATCGATGGTATCGTGATCGGTCAGCGCCATGGCCCTAAGGCCCCGGTCCCGAGCCATAGTTACTAACTCCTGGGGTCGGAAAGAGCCATCCGAGGCGGTAGAATGGGTATGTAAGTCCACATAATCCATGAAACGATCTTACCTTAAAGCGGGCTCTATCGGTCCAGCTTCTTCAATAGCAAAATTAGCCTTTTTCTGGGCCAGTACTGCCCATCCCAAGACATCCCGAGGTGCCAGCCGGTCCAGTAAGCGACCCAAGAGATAGAGAAAATATTGTCCTGGGGCCATTAATATGGTTGCCACAGCCCAGCGCCACCGCCGGGGTAGCCATCCTAACAGAGTAATTAATAATTTTACCAGTTTTTCCCCCAGCCGGGTAAAAACAAAGGTGTAAAGGCCGCCTATGGATTCCAGGGCCACCACCGCTAGCTGTTGGCGATTGAGCAGGTAAATCAGGCCATATCTGGTAAACCGGTAATAATCATGGGGTTCATAGTGCAGGGGCCACATTTGGGGAGTGGTAAGGTAAAGCCAGCCTTGGGGTTCTAAAATGCGGGAGGCTTCGGCAAGGGCAATGGCAGGGGTAGGCACATGTTCCAAGGTTTCGGTGAGCATAACTCCACTAAAGCTGGCGTCCTTAAAGGGCAGGGTCAGAGTGGAACCGACTACCTGGATTACCGGAGTCATCGCCTGATCCAAGGAGACGATGGTACACTCAGTTAGCTCGCGATGATATGGCCCCCAACCCGCCCCCAGATCAGCCACCCGACCTTTCAAGTGCGGGACCCCTAGACGCCGAAAAGCCAAGCGTTGACAACGCTTTACAGGGAAAAATTTTAGCTCATTTTCGGACCACAAGACTTTTGACAACCGCCTGGCAGCTGCTGAATCTGATGAACCATTCAAACTCGAAGCCGCCTGGAGTTCGGGTTTTCGCAGGACCTAATGGTTTACCAACTAAATCTGTTAATTCATTCAGTCCGAGGCCGTAAAAAACCCGAAGGCCGGGGTTCCGGCCTCCGGGGGTTAGAAATGATAAGTTACGCCAGTCTGAACTTGTTGGGATACTCGTCGTACAGCCGACGCATATCTTTTTTGATCATCTTGCCGGTGGGGGTCCGGGGGATGGCTTCCAGGAATACCACTTCCCGAGGCAGCTTGTATTTGGCTAAGACGTCAATGCAAGAATTTACGATTTCTTTGGCCAATTCCTCAGAGGGCTTATAGCCGGGTTCCAGTTCGACCATGGCGGTAGTCCGCTGACCGATGATTTCATCCGGAATGCCGACCACACCCGCATCCCGCACCGCGGGATGACGGATCAGGGCGTCTTCGATCTCAGTGGGTGCCAGGCGGAAGCCAGAAGACTTGATCATATCGTCTTCCCGAGCCTGGAAATAAACAAAGCCGTCTTTATCCATATAAACGGCATCGCCCATCATATTATAGCCGTCCTTGACGCCCTTTTTCATGGTTTTCAGAAGCTTGTTCTCCTGGATGTAGGGCTTCCAGTAAACCGTGCCGGTGGGGCCTTTGACCAGCATGCTGCCCACTTCGCCCGGGGCACACTCATGTCCATCGACATTGACCACTTTAATCTCATAACCAGGCAAGGCCTTGCCAATGGAGTCGGGCACCGGAAACTTGCTCATGGTGTTAGAGGTTACCAAGTGAACCATTTCGGTCGCCCCCAGGCCTTCCCAGATGGGCATGCCGGTCTTGGCCTCCCAGGCCGCCAGGGTCTTGCCGGTCAGGGCATCGCCCCCTGTAGTATACATCCGTACACTGGAGCGGTCATAATCATCAAAATTGGGCATTTCCAGCAGCTTCCGGTAGGCGGTGGGCAAGCCGGTGACCACATTGACTTTGTGTTTTTGGATCGTGGACATCATGTCATCAGGAGTAAACTTGGGCAACAACGAGATCGTCGCGCCCGCGGCAAAGGGAATCAGACAGAAGGTGCCGTAGCCCGCAGCAAAGGAGACCGGCGCCGAGCCGCCCAGCACCTCGCCGGGTTTGAGTTTATAAACATATTTATTAACTAAGTTGGATTCGACAATGACCTCCCGGACAAAATGGACGCAACCCTTGGGCTGACCGGTGGTCCCGGAGGTATAAAGGATGACCCCGATGTCATCCAGATTGAGTTTGAAGTTGTCAAAAGTATCCGGAGCCTGAGCCATGAGCTCTTCAAAACACAGATATCCCTTGGCCTTGACGTCCTCTGGTTTACCACCGACCACAATGATCTTGGTGGGAAACTGGAATTCGTGCTGGCCCTCTTCTACCGCCGTCATCAACGGCGCACTGACTGCAAATGCCGCAAATTCAGCGTTATTCAAGGTAAAAGCGATTTCTTCCTTGGCCCACAGGGGTGATACGGGCACTGGGATGGCCCCGACTTTCTGAATGCCAAAATTAATGGCTACCGCCTGGGGGGTGTTGGTCATGCGGATGCCCACCCGGTCCTGGGCCATGACACCCTGGTCTTTCAGGATATTGGCAAACTTATTAGCCAATTTCAGAAGCTCGTTATAGGTCACCTTCTGGTCGCCAAACAGGATGGCAACATTATCGCCCCGACCCTCTTTAACATGCTTGTCGAGAAACTCCTCAGCAATGTTTACCTGAGCCGGCAGATCTTTGAACTCATCCGGTATTGGTTCATCAGGCCAGAGTTCTCGGGGGGGTAAGTAATCGGCAGGAATCTCTTTCTTCATAAGCCTTAACCTCCTTGGTGGATTGATTAGACATTGATTGTTTTAGCCTTTTGATAATCATACTAAATCGTGTGAATCTTATAACAATCCCTGGCTCTTGTCAAGAAATTTGCGAGGAATCGGCCTGCCAAAGGAAATATATCGCCTAGACCCCAAGAAAGGGTTAAAATTCCTCCGCCACCGGTCGAAACCAGTAAATTATCTCCAAGGAGAAGATCCTGGGGAGGGTGGGGGTGAAAAGAGAATTAAAATAGAGGTTCCGGAAAAGATCAGGACCTCACCAGGAGGTCCTGATCTTTTATCAGATTTTTACACCCCGCCGCTCAGAACAGCCAATAGGCGGTGGCCCGGAAGCGGTTGTCGTTCTGGTCGCCGGCTCCGTAGAAGTCCCGGATCAGGCGGCTGTAATCGACCTGAAACTTCTGGTTGTGCCCGAACCGGTACCAATTGAGGCCGACGGTGAACTCCCGCAAGATCCCTTCCCGGGCATTGACGATCCGGTTGCCGTCCCATACCGGCACCAGGTAATTGGTCTGGTTGGCATTGGTCGCCAGGTAGCTCCAGGTATAGGGATTGTCGGCATCCTTCACCCGATTGGCATAGGCGTAACGAAACACCGCCTCCAGTTTCTTGGGAATGATGAATTGACCGGCGGCGATATACCAGGCCTCCCGGTGGGCGGTGCGGTGGCCCTGGCCGAACTGCCCGGCAATAAAGGTATTGGGCCGGAATTCAGTGTAGGTCTCCCGGGCCCATTCCGTCTGCAGGGAGAAGCCGTGCCACTTGAAGACCGCGGCCAGGTCAAAGCCGTGGTTGGCGGTGTCATAGGTTTCGGGGGTCCCAGTGCCCGGGCGGTTGGAGCGGTTCTTGTCCTTGTTGGTGAACAGCGACCCCAGCATATAGAACATCGGCCAGCCGGTATGGTAGTTGTAGTCGCCCTGCATGGACAGCTCCGCATTATCCGGTCCGCCATTCGGGAGGGGGGCGAATAACAACCGGCCGGTGTACAGGAATTCCGCATCATTCATATCATCGATGCCCCGGCTGTTAGGTCCGTTCCAGATGCCGGCCCAATAGCGCAGGTTGCGCGGCGCCCAAAGGTCCAGATCGCCCATGAGCATGAAGCCCTGGGAACGATACAGGTTGAAGCCCGCGGTATTGTACCTTTTGTTCCCGACCCCCTGGGTGGCGGAGCCGGACGGCCCGCGGAAATCGGCATTGACCCCGGGCCAGTGGTTATCGGTCTCCCCGGAGAAGATGGAGCGCTCCACAAAATTGAGTTTGAACCCGGACTGCCAGAACTCCAGCCCATAAGCCACCTTGCCCCGGCCCACCCAGGGCTGCAGGAACTTGTAACGCCCGTACCAGACCGCGGCGTCATGCACGTTGACCGCCTGATTGGGTTCCAACTGCACCTG
>JAFDGA010000044.1 GCA_019309545.1 Deltaproteobacteria bacterium | reverse complement strand
GATTGCGACGTTTTATTCTGCCGCAAAGTCTTGCGGCCGACTTCAAGAGCTTCGTAGGAATCACTGACCTGATTAAGAAGGGATTGCGACCGGTCCTCAATTTCCTCTATAGCTTTTTCCGTCCGAGAGTAGGAATCACTGACCTGATTAAGAAGGGATTGCGACCGTCCTGAAATTAGGGAAAGAGTAGAGAATTTCTGATTCTGGGCAACTCTCTGTTGGTGATGGATTCACTTCTGCACTACGAGGGTCTGGGCGGCCAGGTGCAAAGAATTACAGACCCTGCCACTTTTCCCTTGACAGCCGATTAAGATTGAGTCTAAAGTTCTTTAAATGCCGAAGGAGGTTAAAGATATGAAGAAGCCAGCTATATGCCTGGGGATCGCCTTGCTGATAATTCTGGGGATTGCCGATTGGGCCACGGCGGCTCCCGACCTTTTGGGAACCTATTCGGGCTATGCCAAAAAGATCACTCTAAATGGCTGTTCTAAACCATGGGTCAAAGTAGTAATCTCTAAACAGTGTGGAACGCTGTTTAGTGGGACTGTTAAAATCAAAACCAAAGAAGTTGACTTTGTAGGGAGGATAGAGGCAGATAAGTCACTTTATGTACACGGTTTTTATTCTAGTTTCCCTGATTATGGCTCTGTTGTTTTCTGGGGGAAATATCTTACCAATCCCAATCGGATTAAAATTCATACTTTTGATTTCTATTACAATGATTCTGACAGTAATTATGAGTACAGTATCTTTACGCTCAAGAAGAGGTAGCTGGCTTTCCCTCAGCCTTAACACCGTGGGTTAACCTTAAGGTCAAGCGGGAACTAAACGCCTTATTAAAGAGGTTGAAGGAGGTTGGCGGGATGAGGATGACATTTGGGGCCATGGCCTTCCTTTACTTGATGTCTCTGCTGGTGCCTAGCGCCGGTTTTGCTGTGGAGCCGCATGTCGCTGCCCTGGTGAAGCTAAAGCTAAACCGGATCAGGCACCAGGCACCCGGGATGAGCGACGCCCAACAGAGGCTGCTTCAACAGCGGCTGTACCGGCAGGAGATGTTCCTGCAACAGATGCGCAGGCAAAAATCAGGCCAGCAACCACACGATACTAATATTTATCCACCTGTTAACCCCACCTTACTTGACGGTCCAGTAACCGGTGAGGTTCCGGGCAGGTAAAAAACTTTCCTGCCTTGATATCATGTGCTTTTCAAGGCGAAAGAGGGGACCTCGCCGGTTCGGCAGTCGGTCTGACGGCCACAGTATATTAGCGGGGTAGTAAAAGCTGATTTCAGCGGGGTGAGCGACGGGACTTGAACTATTATGACTGGGCGACTTATGCTTCTCACCGGGTGATCAACGGGGGCTATTTCGTCCTCTATTATCAAGAGGCCCGGGGTTTTCCTTCTCCCCGGTTGAGCGCCATATGGGGGTTTAAGGTTTGTCTTTCAATAAATCCTGCCTCCGGGGCCAGACAACCGGGGAGAGCTTATCCTGATTTCCGGCCCCAAGGGTGCATCAACAATCGGGTTTGATAATCCCATCCCCATTACAACAGTTTGCGGTTTTCTTGGGTATATGAGAACATGGCAGGTTAGTCAGTAATTATTGGATTGACATCAGATGATGGAAAAAACTCTGTACAAACTTCCCCGAGACCACCTCGCTTAAAAAAAACCGTAAAGCAATTTTCCCCGGAAAGCGGGAGGTGAAGGCAAAAAACAGGTTATCGGATAAGCGGGCTAATTCCCGAGATAAATTCTTTAAGAGTTCCTGACGATCAGCAGGGGGCATATCGAACATGCGGCATGCCAATGGCCGGTTGTCAAAAATCAGGCACTCCCCCCACTCATTAAGGGGGCATAAGATGTGGGCTTGCCGGTAGGTCTCGATAAAGTCGGCGCTCAAAGGATCAATCCCCTGGGTCCGTTGCAGCTTTCGTATCGCCTGAATCACTTCCACGGCGCGTTGGATGGCCGCCTGACGTTCAACCCGTCCCAAAGCGGTATTAAGGATGTGACTGATATAGACGGCCTCAATCAAGGTGGTGACGACCGGCTCTAGACAGCAATCGGAGTGGCTTTGGCCACACCGGGCCTTTATGCCAGCCCTTTGTAGACAGTTGTTGACCTCTTCGGCCAGTCCTTCATAATCGGCAAAGAACGGGAATAAATCCACCAGATGCTTGCTCTCCAGAGAGGGCTCCCGGATGGTCAAGCACTTTTCCTTTTTGCCGTACTTCCGGATGAACCACCATTGATAGAAGTTGGCCGGCTGGGATTTAAGCCCCTTCAGCTTCTTACCCGCCAACTTATGGCCCAACCCTTTCCGGAGCAGATAGGCGTTCACCACCGTGCCGGTTCGCCCGATTCCGTGACGGCAGTGAACCAGCACCTTCTTGCCCAGATAAAGGCATTCGTCCAGCCAGTCCAAGGCCTTCTCCAACTCCTGTAGATCCGGGGCTTCCTCGTCCGGAATGGGGAAAAAATACACTTCAAATCCGGAGTCTGCTTCGATCCAATGCAGATCGCAAAACTCGGCGCATAAATTCAATATGGCCTGAATTCCTTGCCGTCGGAGAGACTCCAGATCTTCATATGACATGGGCGCCTGTCCGACCGCCAGACGGTCGGTAATCCAATTGAGTCGATAACGTTCTTTATCCATATCGGGGAGGCTAGAATTTGATTTTTGTCGAAAGTTGCCAGCCAGGTATATAAACCTGAGGCCGCATCGCGTTATAATCCCGAAGTGCGGGCTTCGGATGGGGGTTTCTGCCCCTCGACATATTCCTGGTAGCGCCCCATAAATGAGTCGGCCAAAGAAAATACCTGGTCTTTGCCAGTCAAGGCGATATCCAGCAAGCGGGTTTTGCCCTGGAGGAGGCCCAACAGGGTAAGCCGGGAAAGAATTGTCCGGGGTTCCTGACGATCGAAACGGGCGTCCAGCAGGTCGCCCCGGGTATTAACGGTAAATCCCGCCCATTCCAGGATTATTTTGATAAACTGGACGCGTAATATACGGTTCTCGAAATTCCCCCCGCCCCCCTTGAAGCGAAAGGCGATATAATTGGCTTCGGCGTCATTGCTACAAAGGGCATCGGTGACGGCAAAATGATACCCGAAGCGGAGTATGAGGTGGAGATAGTACCTGGAGATCACTGCGTAACTGGCCAGGACGGCGGAGCGGAGTTTTACCAGACTGGCGCTGATCCGGTCGAATTCCTCCCAGTCGATGTGGAGTAAACCCTCCTGCCACACCACATCTGGATGGGTCAAACCCTCCCAGCAGGCCCGCATTGGTTCTGAGGTGATGAATCGAGGCTCTACAGTTTTGCCCTCTCCTCCCTCGGAGGAAATCCCGCCTTCCAAATCTAGGACATACATGACCAGCGGTAGATCGGACTGCAACCGTCGGGCCCGCGCCAGCCCCCGACCGCTTCGGCCCACCAGGGAAAACATCTCGGCCATGCCCTTTTCGTGCGCAAACCGCGTGAAATCATGCATGCTCCGGCATGCCCGGGGCGCAAAATCAGGAGAGGTGGGATCAATGAGGCTCAGAGGGGTGATATATTCCATGACAGACCGCAGCCGGGTGGAGAAGGGCGTATCGGGCCTAGTCGGGGGCTCGGCAGTGCAGCCCTGGAGGCTTTCCACCTCGCCCTGATAAACCCGGCGGCGGTTGGCATCCACCGTGACGACCTGATCCGGTTTTAGAATCTTCGTGGCTTCCTGAGTCCCCACTATCACCGGAACCCCGAATTCTCGGGCCACGCAAGCGAAATGACTGGCCCGGCTGCCCCCATCCGCCACCACGGCGCGCAACCGCTCTAGTATAGTGGCAAAACTAGGCGGCAGGGAAGGCGATACCAGCACCGCAGCCTCTGGCACATTCCTCAGCTCATCCTTCATCCGGACAACGCAAACCGAGCCCGTGCCCATACCGGGGCTGGCCGTAAGGCCCCCTTCCAGAAGAATGGGGTTGTTGAATTCGGGAATCTTGCCGTTCTCCCAAGCCTGGCAAGCAGAGATGGGACCGGTTTTTAAAGGCCTGGATTGCAGAAGGAATATAACCCCGTTCTTATCCTGGCACCATTCGATATCCTGGGGACCCCCAAACAGCTTTTCCAGAATCATTCCCCACCGGGCCAGCACAAGGGTGTTTTCATTAGAAAGGCAGGGCTTAGGTGGTCCCTTCTGGTCCCTGCCAACTGCTGGCCTGACAATGGTTTCTAACAGATGTGGGGGCTCTTCTCTGGTTAGATAGTGGACTTCGGGGACGGCGCTCCCATCTACCAATCTTCCTCCCAAGCCGGTTGCCGCATATACGGCGACGCAGAAATTTTCCGCTTCCTCCGGAGTGGGCTCCCGGGTGTAAACTACCCCGCTAACCGAGGCGTCAATCATTTCCATCAGCAGCACCGCCATAGGGGTCTCCTGGTCGGCCAAACCGCAGCGGATACGGTAAGTCACCGCCTGGGGGGAATATTTGCTGGCTAAGATCTCTTTATAAGCTTCCAATATCTCCTCGAAGGAGACATTTAAGATGCTGGCATACTGACCGGCCCAGGAGACTTCGCCATCTTCACCGGCCGCACTGCTGCGCGCCACCCAGGGCCCCGCCACACCTTGCTGCCGGTACTCCTCAATTCTTTGGACGATTTCCTCTTGCATCGGTGAGGGTATTACGGCGTGTTTGATTATGGCCACCATTTCGCCGGAAAGCTCTACCAGGCGTTTCCAGTCATCCAATCGCACCTGGGCCAGAAGCTCATCAAGCCGATGTCGGATCTGATTGTAGTTTAGAAAATAGTTAAAGGCGTTGGTGGTTACCACAAATCCCCGAGGCCCGGGAAGCCCGGCTTCCGTAAGCCCCCGAGCCAGGGAATAAGCCTTGCCGCCCGCTAACCTGGGGTTCTGCGCCGCCTCCGCCAAGGTCATGGTGTAGGGAGGCCTGACATCCACCTCCGGTAAGGAGACTGCCTCCTGAAGAGAAATTTCTATCTGCTGGAAACGCTCCTCCAGATCGCGGTACGCCGCCGGATGCATGGATATCAGAGACCGGATCAGGCACCCCACGGACCAACGCAGGCCCCGCACCAGTTGGTCAACTCGTGCCCAGTCCGTTTGCACCTTACCATACAGGAGTTCCTCCAGGTCAGTGATTAATTCCAAGCTCTTCTGGTCGTGACGGAGCAACTCCTTGAACGTCTCATACTTTTGGCGCAGAAGTTTGCTTGGCGCGAAAACCAGAAAAGTCCAATGCTTAAACAACTGCCTGAGATACATCTCGGCTAGTCAATCTCAGTTCCCGCTTCCAGAGCGCTGGCGACCTTGTCCTCCAGCTCTTCCTTGTCGATTGGCTTGATACAATAATCAAAAGCCCCAAGCTGCTGGGCCTGGCGCGCCGTTTCCAAGGTGGGGTAACCGGTGAGCATGATAACCCGGGTCTGGGGAGAGAGCTTTTTTAATTCCTCCAGCACTTCAACTCCGCTCATCTTTTTGAGCCTGATGTCTAAAATGGCCACATCCACCGGATGCCTCTGGATATACTCTAGGGCCTCTTCCTCGTCGGTGTAAACCGCCACCTGATGGCCTTTGCGCTCCAGGATCCGCTTAATCATTATACCGGCGTCGATGACATCGTCGAGTACAAGAATATCACCCATATCTACCCCCTCCCCGGCATCGGTTTTTTGCTGATCGGCGTGTATTCTGGCAACAATCCCTCACCGGTATCTTCCCTGAGTTCTTCTCTTGACACCGGCAATTCTACAATAAATATAGCACCCGGACCAGGTTGTTTTTTAGAAGATCCCACTTTCCCCCGGTATTCCGGCGGTACCGGGCTGACCGCGGAGATTTTTCCCAGGTGGTCTTGAATAATGCCGAACGACACCGACAGACCCAGACCGGTGCCGGTACCGGGAGCCTTAGTGCTGAAAAAAGGATCGAATACCCTTCCCAGGTCTTCGGGGCCGATACCTGAACCACTGTCAGCTACCGTCACCAGCACTCGTCGATCCTGGGGACGGAATTTGGTTTTCACCCAAATGGTTCCATCCCTGCCGATGGATTCAAAGGCGTTGTTCAGGAGATTGATCCAAACCTGCTTGAGCTTTTCTTTGTCACCAATGATATGCGGCAAATCGGGATCCAGGGAGGCTTCGATATTGACCCAATCCTGCTTGAAGGTATGTCTGACTAGATGCAGCACCTCCCCAATGGATTGGTTGAGGTCCAGCTCTTCCATTCTGCTTTCGAATTGCCTGGAAAAGCCCAATAAATCGGCAACGATGCGGCGGCAAATCTTGGCCTGTTTCTCAATAATCTTCAGGAACTCGTGACTCTCACTGTCCTGGGGCAGATCTTCCAAAAGCATCTGGGCATATCCTAAAATAACGCCCAAGGGGGTGTTAATTTCGTGGGCCATCCCCCCGGCCAGCTTACCCATCTGTTCCATCTTCACCGATTGAACCAACTTCTCCTGATACTGTTTGATCTCGGTAATATCACGGGCCGTGAGCAGGAGACCGACGATCCGGTCCTGGTCATAAACCGGCACCTTAACCAGATGAAACCAACGTTTATTCTTGTCTCGGCTTACCTGAATTTCCTTGGACAGGGTATTGCCAGTCCGGAGGATCTGCAAATCTTCTATTCTATGGGTCTCTGCCCGCCATGGAGAAAAGATCTCGAAATCGGATTTTCCAATAATATCCTTGTCAAATAAACCGAAAAATCGGCAAAAAGCCGGGTTTACGGCCCGATAGAGCAGATTCTCGTCCTGCAAGCTGACTAAGTCAGGCGTCACATCCAGAATGGTTTTGAGTAGTTGCTGCTGTCTGGTGAGGTTACTTTCCGCCTCCTTAAGCTCCTGAATATAATTATCCAGGCTATAGGCCATGACATCAAAGGACTCGGCCAGGCTCTGGATTTCATCACCGAGGTTTTCCTGATAAACCGGGCATTGCTGGCAGGCTTCGATTTTTTGAGCATAACCGCCCTCAGCACATTCCGGGCACAATGTTCCGGGCAGATACCAGCAGCGATGGCGGGTATCTCCATAAGCGGGGCATTGGGGCTGCTGGCAGTTTTTTATTTCCCAGCAGTTCCGCTTGAGTTGGGGGCCGGTCTGGAAGGTCAAATTCCCCTTGACCATTTCCTCAGCAGATTTACGCAAAATATTCAAGCGTCGGGTGATGGTTCCGGCAAACAGAGTCCCCAAAACCACTGCCACCAAGGCGACCCCGGCGGATACGCTGAAGATGGTAAACAATAATCTTTGCACCGCCGCCTGGGCTTTGGCCTGGGAGAGTCCCACTCGAACCGTTCCTAAGCGATCCTTACCCACCTTAACCGGCAAGGCAAAATCGTAAACCCGCTCCTCGCCGGTGTCCAGTAACTGAATATGCTGGTCAACACCCTCTGGAATCAGGTTGGCATTCTTAAGCGCTGTAGGAAAGCCCGCTTGGAAGGTGTGAGACAGCACCAGACCACTTTTATCCTGGATGAAGGCATAGATGATATCATCGCTTGAATCCTCGACCTCATCCACCATGTTCTTCAATCGCAAGAAATCCAAAGCCAGCATGGGGTCAGCAGTTCGGGCAGCCAAACTCTGGCTTAGGCTCATACCCCTTTTTTTGATTTCCGCCAGCATAGTTTGAACGGCAATATTGATTTTGCCTCGAATGGGGAGGATCGTCTTGCCGCTGGGACTTTTTCTGGCCGGCGGCAGCATCCTCGGAGCGTATCTGATTCCAGTGTTAACTGCCGGAAAAATCAAGTTGAGCGCCTATATCGGATACTTCGGACTGTGTGTGTTTGCCATCGCTGGGGTGCTTTTTTATGAAACTACGGCTAGGGGCCAGGAAAAGCGGAAGGCGGCCAGAGCCGCGGCCCGGGCTTTTGAAGCGGCCCATATGAAAAAGGGGCCTAGCACTGCCGAAACTGAACAAAAAGCCGCCGTGCCGCAATTGGCCGGAGTCCGGGTCCACCATTGGGGCCTGACCAAGATTGCCTTTACCTTTTACGGCGTTGAATTTTCTTTCAACCCGATCTGGCCGTTAATCGGCGGTTTTGCCATTGCCGCGATCGCCTCCTTTCTGGGCGTTGGCGGTGGTTTTCTGTATGTACCTTTCCTTACCTCGGTTGCCGGATTGCCGATGTACATTGTCGCCGGTACCTCGGCGGTAGCGGTCCTGGTGGGGATGGTGGTTTCCATTTTCAGTTACATGGTCATCAAGGGCGTGCCCGTAGACTTTGTTTTGGTAGGCGTCGAAATGGTGGGCATTGCGTGCGGTTCCTTCCTCGGGCCCCACACCTCCAAGTATATCCCCGAAGTCTGGCTCAAACGCCTGTTCGTGCTGTTGGCGATTTATGTCGGACTGCGTTACACCTCCAAGGGATTCCTGGGATTCTCGGTGGTGCCTCCATTTTAATAAAATCCGGATTTTACGAAAAATAAGAAAACCGGAAAAACCCTTGTTAAGAAATAAACCGATGGAGTAAGGCTTAACTGCCTCCGGAGCAAAACATGGAGATGCCTTCATTTTATCTGTTTCTGGACCCTTACCTGATCTGGTTTTATCGGATCACTGGATCCGCTCTAACCGATTTTTTTATCGGCACTTTTGTGCTTGCCCTTATCGTGATCATCATCGGGGAATTTACCATCTCGTTGACCTTCTTGGCTGTAAAGCGTCGTATCGATCAAACCACGGACGAGGTGATCAAATTCCAGAATCTGTCGGTGGATGCGCTGGCGGCCGGGGACAAACAAGTCTATTCGGCCGCCAACAAGTTGGCCAATGATGCCTTCGGCAAATCCTTTTTTATGCAGATCGCTCTATCCGCGGCATTTTTGTGGCCGATCTGCTTTGCCCTGGCCTGGATGCAGTACCGGTTCCTGGAGGTGGAATTCCCGTTGCCGGTCATCGGTTATTCTCTCAATTACATCGGCGTTTTCATAATAATTTATGCGGTCACCTATCTGTTGTTCAAGAGAGTCAAATATAAACTGCCATTTTTCCGCCGGATCAAAGTGATCCTGGACAGTTACCCTAGTCGGTTCCAGGACATGAAAAGCTTTGCCGATCTGGGGAAATTTAAACCGGAATCATAAACGGGGAAATGAGAAAATACCGGGGTAACCGCTTACGGCTGCTTAAAGTTACTTATAAGATGATTTAAGGCAATTATGGTTTACCACCCTCCAGAGCTTTAGGGGATTAGCATGGGCCAGAGGGTTTTAACGCCAATGAACCTTAATTTTGGTGGGAGTTCGGCTAAATATAAAAAACCAGCCGGAACAGGAGATGATGTTTGTATCAAGAAAGGAGTAAGGAGGATGCGAACATTAGGGAAATGGTTAGGAATGTTAACTCTAGCTCTATCAGTGGGGTTGCCGGCCGGGACGGCCTGGGCCATCGATGCTGATGATTTGCTGGATCTGTTGGTGGAGGAGAAGGTTATTAGCTCCGAGAAGGCTCAGCGGTTGAAGCAAAAAGTTGAGCGCCTGGAACGCGCCAAGAAGGC
>JAFDGA010000043.1 GCA_019309545.1 Deltaproteobacteria bacterium | reverse complement strand
GACCAGGAAGTGCAAGGCTCGCTGGTGGGGCCCCCGGACTTCAAATCCGGTGTGCCGTCTGAGGAAGGCGGCGGGTGGGTTCGATTCCCATGCACTTCCGCCAATTTATCCAATAAATTAAATCAGCCGGGCCGTAGAGGGCGTAGTTACGGCCCCCGAGGGCCAGACCGGGCAAGAGACCCGCCAGGCCTGTGAGCGGCGGCCCTCATTTCCGGTCGAGGTGGAGCTTCAGCTGTTAACCCTGATGCGCCTTAAAGCCGCCGGCAAGTTTGTCAAAGACCCGGAATTCCATCATCTGATCCGCCCCTCCTGCGCCGTCAGTCTTCTTTGGCTTACTTCCATTGTCAACTGGATCCGGAAGAGTTTGATTTCAAGGGCTGCATCCGCAGCGCCGAACGGTCCGGATCCGGACTTGCCAGTGCCACTGGCAGGAAAGGCCCCGCTATTCCCAACGCCAGCGGGAACGGATGCTTTTAGGCGGACTCGTCGGCCACCTGAGTTTTGCCGACGTCCCGCCGTCCTTTCAGTCTCTGCTGCGGTTCGGCAAGGCCGCCAGCTTCGGTCTCGACCAGTTCCGGATTGTCAATCCCCCCCATTAGCAATAAAACCAGGCATAAGGAGGGTAATAATGTCTCATTGGCGTGATGTCCTGGTCTGCACCGTCGGCACCAGCCTCAAGACTAATCTGGAAAAATCAGAGGAGGCGGGTATACGTTCCGCGCTAGAACAGAAAAATGTCAAGGGGCTGTCCCTGGAACTATTGAACCAATCCCCCGAGGATCGGCTCTGTGGGGCGGAGATTAATTCCATTACCAGTATTATTAAGCAAGGTCATTTAAATAACAAAAGAAGGCTGGTTTACCTGGTCTCCGATACTGAGGATGGGAAATTCTTAGGACAGGTTTTAACCCAATACTATGAAAACCACAATAATCCCTATCAGTTCCAAAAAGTAGAGTTTTATCCTCTGGAAGGTTTGGCAGACGCCACTCCCAAGCGGTTCCGGACGGAAGGACTGCGAAATCTGGTGCGGGCCATTGCACAGGTGGTTAATGAAGAAGGGTCGGAAACGATGGTGATCAACGCCACTGGCGGTTACAAGGCCCAAATCGCGTTTGCCGGTATGATCGGTCAGGCTCTGGAGATTCCGGTCTGTTATTTGTTCGAAAGGTTCAGCGAGGTTATCGAACTCCCGCCCCAGCCGATTTCTCTGGACCTGTCATTTTGGCTGGAGAACGTCGACCAGTTTTACGATCTGGCGGATAATGAGGCCCGGGAGAATCCCTCTCAAAGGGACCACCGGTTTGCGACGTTGGTGGACGCAATTGACATCAATGGCCAGACAGTTATCGGCCTTTCTCCCGTCGGCCAGCTCTTTCATGAAACCTTCCGGCATCGGTTTAAAATCCAGCGGCAAAGAATTTTGCCCCCTGCTTCTGGAATTGCACCGGAAGAAAAAGCTATCAAATATGAAGATCAGAATTCCAAGAAACATTCGGGACTCTCTTATTACCTCGGGCGTATCCGGAAGGTACCTTATGTAAATCGTCTCTATACCCATTACTACAACCCAGGTCTGCCCGGCAAGAACTACTTCCGCAAGTCCGCTACGGGCGAGGTCTCCCAGATCGAAGGGGGCTATAGTGATGGCAAAGCCTTAACCAAATTTGATGTAGTCACCACCGCCGCCACCAGCGCCCAACGCGATGCGGCCCTGGCGGATCTGCGGGAACAATTGCAAACTAAAAAATGGGGGTAGTCTATGAAAACCCTTGGCTAGATTGTTTCCAGGAGCTTCTAGAACCATAATACCAAACCGGTAAAAGTTTTTACCGGCGGGAGGTCAGATATGCGCTATCTTGTGGTCATGGATATACCAGGCATCAAAGAATATGTATTTGGCACCGATCGATTGGTGGAAATCAGGGGTGCCAGTGCGCTTTTAGATCATCTGAATCGAGATGAGGTCAAGAGCTATTTGGAACAACACCTGGGCCTAACTGAGGTAAAATGCGTATTTGCCGGTGGGGGGGCCGGACAATTTATTATCGATGCCAAGGGAGAGAATGAGCTGCACCATACCTTAAGGGGATTGAAGGGAAAAATTTTTAAGGAGTCTAAAGGAGGCTTACGCTTCGTTTCTGGAATTGCTGACCTTTCCGACAACAGCTATAAACTGGCCTTGGACACTGCTTTTTTAAAGCTGAGAAAAGAAAAGGAAGGATATCCCTTCGATTCCGTTCCCATTTACCACACCGGTTATATCCGGGAATGTGATAGTTGTTCCGGGATGGCCGCAAAATTTTGCGCATATGGGGATGAAACACGGGTTCTATGTGAAACATGCGCCAGGAAGGAAGAATATGGCAAAAAGCGGGGCTTATGGAAAGAATTCGCGGGTTATCTCCAAGGTCAAGGAATAAATGAAGCTCAGGCCCTTAATTACCGTCCCCAGAACTTCGAGGAGATCGGGAAAAGATGCCAGGCCCGGGAGGGATATACCGCCTTGGTGTATGCTGATGGCAATGCGATGGGCAAACTGATCAAGGAGATTAATGATCCGAATCATTATAGGGTTTTCTCTGCTACGGTAGATCGAGCTATTCGTCAGGCCTGCCATGAAGCGCTGGCTGCCCATTGCCCGGAGAGACAGGGTAAAATCCCGGCAGATATTCTATTATTGGGCGGAGATGATTTGTTGGTCTATCTGAGCGCCGATACGGCCCTGCCCTTCGCTCTTGATGTAGCCCAAAAGTTTAATGAAAAAACCCAACACGAATTCTCGCAAGACCGGTTTTTTAAGGAATTGTTACAAAATCAAGGTTTAACTGTCTCTTTAGGGATTGCTTATGGCAGAAGTCATACCCCGTTTCGGATTATGTTCAACCAGGCGGAGGAATTACTGAAATCCGCGAAAAGGGCCGGCTCTGAAGATGATAGGGCGCAAGGTTATTTTTCTCCTACTTATATTGACTATCATTTTAGCTCTTATTTCAACCAAGTAAAGGTGGAAAACTGCCGACAACAGCACTTACAACTTCAGGCGGCCAAACTCTTACGACTTTACCAGAAACCGTATTCATTGGAAGATGCCCGGAAACTCCTGGACTATGCCCGGTCCCTGAATCAGATCGGCATTCCCCGTACGCGTTTGAAAAGATTGGGTCAGATTCCCGCTCTGGGGAAGCTGAACGGCACCCTGGAATTTTTAAAATTTTATGTGCGGACCCGCCAGGATGAGCATAAGCGGGCCATATATGAGGCTCTGGATTACTTCGGTTGCGCCCAGGAAAACATTCCCTGGAAAGAAACGGATACCGAGTGTACTACGGTATTAGGAGACTTAATCGAATTGACTGAGTTCATTGCTTCACCCCAAGGTTTTGGAAAGGGGGAATAGACATGCATACTATCAGGCTAGAGCTAACCATCAAATTTCTCTCCAAATGGCATTCCGGTTCTGGTGAAGGAGGGCTGCACGTGGATCGCCTGATCCGCCGTGACGCTCGGAACTGGCCTTATATCCCCGGGAGTACCTTGAAGGGCGTGGTCCGAGAGAATTGCGAGAAGCTCAGCCGCAGTTTGGAGTTCCCGGAGCCGTCAGATCCACATCTAACCGATCTTAGCCAGCCGGGCAAGTTTACCCCTCTGAGCCAGGCCCCATCCCCGGTGGATGCGATTTTTGGCAACCACTTTGAAGAAGGGGGCCTGTTCTTTCGGAATGCTCAGTTAACGGAAGCACCGGTTTTTCATCATGCCTATCCCCAAAGTCGCACCCGCCGCTATCGCCGATTGGGAACCGTTAAAGAAAAACACCTGTTTACCAGTGAATATGCCTGGCCTTTGGAGTTCCAGACTACCATTGACGGCTCTCATCGTTATCTGAAGTCCTTTTCCCAGGGGGATCTGCCTTATGCTTATTGCTTACTGGTGGCGGGTATTCTCAACGTCGAGCGCTTGGGAGGAGACAAGAGCACCGGCTGTGGCAAGGTAGAAATCAGTATTGCTTCTCCGTTCCGGTACAATGAACAGCCGATAGAGTTGGAAAGCGTCTTTGAAATCCTGGACCCGGAGCTGATTAAATATTCCTTTTCCGCCGGGGAGGAACAGAAAGGAGGGGAAAACCCGTGAACTTCTATCGGATTACGGCAGAGCTGAAGGCGCCGATAATCATTCAGCAAGACCGGCAATCGTATGCGCCCTCGAGTTTGAATTATCTCCCTGGCAGCAGTCTGAGGGGGGCCTTGGCGGCTAAGTTCCTCCGCCAGGGGGGTAGCCCAGAAGCTTCAGGGTTTCGCGCCCTGTTTCTTGACCAGCCGGTCCGCTTCCCTAATCTCCTTCCTACCGATGACCCTGCGATCATTCCCCGAGTTCTACCCTTAACAACTATCTCCTGTAAGCGGCATCCAGGATTCCAAGCTCAGGGTAAACACGGAGTTCGGGACACCCTGGCATTAACCGCCGGTAATCGAATCCTTGGTAAAAGGGGGGTTACCCAGTTATATCAGTGTCCCTATTGTAATGAGGATATGAAACCGTTTTCCGGCTTCTGGAATGCCGACCTTGCCAATCCTCACATATATGACTCTACCATGCTTTATCAACGCCATACGGGCATCGACCGAGCCACTGGAACTGTCGCGCCTTCGATTTTCTTCACTACCCAGGCCATCGGAAATTTCCGTAAAAATCCTGAAAACGAAGAATATGTCCCGCAATATCTTTCCGGAGGTCTGTTTTTAAACCAGCGTCAACATGAAATATTGCGCTCGCTGCTTGGTAACGGTGTTGTATTTGCGGGAGCCGACCGGACCCGGGGATTTGGGGAATTTGAGATCTCCCTGGTAGAAGCTCAGTCTCAGGTTTTTAACCTGAGGGAGTGGGATAAGGCCTTCCAGGACCGCTTCAGGCAGGCAATAGGTCAAGAACTCCCCGCGGGGAGGTATTTCAGTCTGAAACTGGAATCCCCGACTATCCTTTTAGATCAATTTCTTCGCCCTACGTCAGAAATAACTTTATCCTTTACCGGTATTACGCCGGTTTTAAAGGTCGCCAAAGAGCAGATTATTCGGGGCTGGCAGACCAGTTGGGGGCTGCCCAAACCGGATGATCGGGCGCTGGCCGCCGGCAGTATTTTCTTGTTCAGATACCAGGGAGAAGACCTGGATGGATTAATAAGCTTTTTACAGCAGCTAGAGATCAATGGTCTCGGTCCGCGTAAAGCAGAAGGCTTGGGCCGGGTCTCAATCTGCGAACCGATACATCTACAGGTCCAGGAGGTGATCTAATGAATGATCAGACTATATTAACTCCTACTTTAGATTCTTCGACTTTGAAGCAAGTCGATATCTTTTTGGAGAACTGTTATTCCCAATCAATAGAAGCAGGCAAAGAATTGGCTAAAGTGGGCCTGAAAAAAAGCCAAATCAACGGTCTGCAAACCCTTGTAAACTCGACTAGGCGATTTTCAGAAATCTTCAATTTCATCAAAAGTCAAGCAGGTAAAGAAAGAGCTAAAAAAGAACAATGGCGTAAAGTGGCGGATAGGTTACTAAGTCAATTAGAGGCCTTAGAGCAACAAGCTCACCAACTGGGTAAGGGCGATCCGGGTAAGACCCTGGATATTAAGCTGCGATTAGCCCGAGGGTGGGCCAAACAAGTAGTGGCTCACTACCTCTGGGCTCGAAAAGATAAGGATGATGACGATGACGATAGATGATTATCTCGACTCAGAAGATTTTCTCCTGTTTTTGGATGAGACCTTACGCCAACAGGCATGTCAGGCAGTAGATTTTTTCCTTGAACGCAATGAGCCAGCCGCCAAAACCCAGCTTTATTCCATCCCGGCCATGATCCAGGCGAAAGGTCTGGAAGGTCTGAATAAGCTGACCGAATACCAAAAGGAAAAGAACACCAATCAGACGAACAAACAATTCTGGGAATTTGTTCGGACCCTTATTGATGTTTCTGGTGGTCAACCTCCGCCTTTTTCTCTGGTTTCTCTGGTTCGCCAAGAACTGACTAATAATAATCTGCTTGATAACGAAGCCAGGGTTTCAGAAAAGGCGGAACAAAAGAAAATCCGCAAAGCTAACCGGAATCTTACTATAAAGGTGATGGAACGGGCCCTGCCCGTCTACTTTGAACATTTCAACTGCCATTATTTTTATAAGAGCAGGTAAGGAGAGGCCATATGAGTAACAAATTTTTCCAGCGCAAGGTAAAAATTGAGGGAACTTTGGCCTTTGAGACCGCCTTTCATATCGGCTCCGGTCGGGAAGGAGAACTGGCCACCGATATGGGGGTCTTGATAGATCGTAATCGCCATCCCATTCTCCCCGGCTCGACCCTGAAAGGCAATTTTCGGACCATGGCCGAAAGGCTGGCGGGCTATCTGGGTCTAACCGCCTGCCTGCTGGATTCCCAATTATCCGGGACAGATTGTGTCAGTGTGGAGAGCTATCGTAAACAGGTGATCGAGAACTACAAAATAATCAAATCGGAGCCGGATAAGCTTGACTGGCTGCAAAAACATACCTGCACTGTTTGCCAGCTTTTTGGCTCGCCTCTGCAGGCCTCGCGGATCTTTTTCAGTGATGGCCAATTACTCTCCTGGGATGGAACCTTACAGGTGCGCGATGGGGTCTGTATAGACCGGGATTCGGAAACCGCCCGGCATGGCGCTAAGTATGATTTCGAAGTAGTACCCGCCGGAGCGGCATTTGATATTTCCATTGAGTTGGAAAATCCTGAAGATCGGGAACTGGCTCTGGTAGGCGCTGCCTTGGCGGAATGGGAAAACGGATTTCGCCTGGGAGGATTCACCTCCCGCGGCCTGGGGAAAGTGCGGCTGCAAAACCGAAGGATTACCGAAGTTGACTACACGAATACGGAGCAGCTTAGAAACTATCTTTTACACCGACAAATGACCGAAGTCGATAACCTTCTCACCGATTGTTTACAGAGAATTCTAAACCAGTCAGGAGGACCGCATGCTTAAGAAAATCGTTAACCACGCCTCCATTGAGCTAAGGATTATCCCGCTTGACCCTCTTTTGATCAAATCCGGACAGGCTACCATAAGCGGAGTCAACCTGGCTTTTGTTCGAACCTCGCGATCCGGCGGGCAGGACCAACCTTATATTCCGGGAAGTTCGTTAAAAGGGGTGATCCGGTCTTATGCGGAAAAGATCTGCCGCAGCCTGCGGGATCATCCGGTTCCGGTGTGCCTCCCTTACTTAAAACCGGGCCAAGAACAGGCGGGCGAAGAGGATCAAGCTTCCTGTGGATTGCGCTTTGAAAAATATAAAAAAGATCGCAAAATTCAGACCATCCACCCTCAGGATGTGTACCGGTTGTCCTGCCCGGTCTGTCGGTTGTTTGGCTCTCACAGCTTTGTGGGCCGGTTTGCGGCCTCGGATGCTTATCTTATTGGTGATTCAACTTTAGAAATTCGCGATGGCGTGGCCATCGACCGGCTGACCGGGGGAACGGCCGGGGGGGCCAAGTATGACCTGGAAGTTTTGACCAGAGGCGAATTTAAGACCACCGTGGAGATCAGAAACTTTGAGCGCTGGCAATTGGGCCTCATTGCTCTGGTGCTGCGGGATCTGGAACAGGGGCTGGTGCGTCTCGGGTCGGGCAAAAGCCGCGGTCTGGGAAAGAGCAAAGCGGATATTACTCGGTTTCAGGTTACATATTATAACCAACCAAGGCCGGTTTTAACCGGTTTGGCCGGTCTCTGTTCGGAAGCAGAATGTGAATCGTACGGATATTTCCAGGAATCATCAAATCATGCCCCTGCATTACCGGAACCTCAAATAAATGGGTTACGGCGGGAATATGATCTTACTGATACCTGGAAAGACGCGGTAGCCCCCGCGGTTGATGACCTGGTAGCTTATGTTTCCCAGGTGGAGTGGCCCCGGGGGCTGGAAAACTACACCAGAAGGAGATAATTATGAGCGGTCTTTATGCTCGAGATCTGGATCCAGAAGAATTTCTGAAAGTCGTGGAGGAAACTACCTGGCCCAAAGATAGCATATTGATGGCCTTTTCCCCGGCTCAGGCCCGGTTCAGTTGGTTCCGATACGATGCAACCTTCCTCCGCAGCTCCGATCAAGGGAGAATCTTTTCGCCGGCGGGAGAATTAAAATGGCGCCGCCTAGACGATAAATTCCGGGTGATATATCTGGGAGAAACGATTCCCTCCCTTGGACTTGCTGACCACTCGGCCTTATTGAAAGATTTGCAACCTGAACAGGGCGAACTGATCCTGTGGGGGGTTCGGACTGACCGGCAAGATGAATGGATTGAACAGCAGGTCCCCCAGCGGTTTGTTTATCCCGTTTCCGGGGAAAAAATTTCTCGGGGGCGGGTGGAATTAGTCGTGGAAAACTGGCTGGATTCTCATGGACTGCCCCAGTTCAGCCGCTACCACAGTCTTAAGGAATGTCAAGGAGAACGTCATGCCTCAGGGTGAAGCATTCTGGAACCCGTATCGGATGGTGCCCATAAGACAGAATATAACTCGAAGCTCGCCGGTGACCGATGAAAAGTTTACTGGCCGGAGCGGGATTATTTATTGTACGTTGGAAAATCTGACCCTGCTTTTTGTGGGGAAAAATCGCAAAGATAATACCCGATTCCTAACCCGCGCCGGGAGAGCCGTCATTCCTGGTAGTTCTTTGAAAGGCGCTCTCCGCTCCCTGGCCGAAATTGCCGGCGGTGGTTGTTGGGTGACCAATCCTCGGGAAGGTTGTAATAGTGTTCAACAATTATGTATTACCTGCCGGATGTTCGGAATGTTGGAACGCGGACCGAGGGCTAGAGTTCATAAAGGCAAAATCAGTATTGGAGACGCGCTTATTCGAGAAGCAAATCCCGCAATCCAGCAAGTAGAAATTCTACTTACCACCCCTAGTACTAAGCATACCCCTTTCTATCTGACTCCAACTACTGGCAATTTTGACGGTTTGTGTCGGAAGCTGTATTTCCACCAACCGCACCGCCGGCACTCGGTTCCCGAAATCCCCCAAAGTATCCGGCAATCCATGCACCCGCATATCCAACGTTTGTACGCCTTAGCCCCCGGTCAACATTTCGACTTCACGATAAACTTCTCCAACCTTACCGAAGAGGAATTAACACTGCTAATATATGTCTTGGCCCTGGAAGATAATGTGGTAGTTAACATTGGAGATGGGCCGAACCGGCTTACCCTAAGGGGCCCGCTGCGGCACAAAATCGGCTATGGCAAGCCCTTGGGGATGGGAAGCTGTCATATCACTATTAACAGACTCGTCTATCACAGCGAACCTCACACCAGGTTTGCTTCCCTCCAGGCGACCGGTGAGACCGACTATGAAGGAGAGGCCCTGCAAACCGTAATCAGCCGCTTAACCAAGAATATCGTTCAAGATAATTCTCTGACCATGCAACATCTGCGCAAGATGCTGGTCTGGGACGAAAACGATCCGCGGGTTTTTCACTATCCTGACCATCACTGGTTTCAAACCGAGGCAAATCAAAGGAAACAACTTAAAAATATTTAGAACGTTCCACTGCTGTCCGGTAGACGATACTTAAAAAGTGTCAATAATAGTTAAGAAAATAGTCCCCATAACTGCCAATTATGTTATAATGTTTTAGCGAAAAACCGAATAACCAAAAGGAGTTATGGAGACTACAGCACATCTTAACACAATCTTGGGGCAAATGCTACAACTAGTACCGAGACATGTTTTTGACCATATCGTTGCTCCCATTCCTGGGCAGGTCCGAAACCCAGAACCTTTTCGTATTGGTCACAGTT
>JAFDGA010000042.1 GCA_019309545.1 Deltaproteobacteria bacterium | reverse complement strand
GGCGCGGTGCTGTGGCGCAAAGGCTGCTTTGGCAATCAGAGCGACCAGGGCTGCCGTTTCACCGAGAGAATCCTCACCGCGGTTGCCACCCTGCGGCAGCAGGAACGAAACATTGTGGAGTATATGGTTGCGGCTATTCAAGCTCATCGTACTGGTCAACCGGCGCCGTCCCTCTTGCCTGTAAACATGTCAATTGCAGAGGCGGCCTGAACGGTTACGAATTTCCAAAAATACTTGAGTTTAAATTTGAAAAAAGCGAACTTCTCTCGCTGGGTTATGGTATCTCCTCCATTCTTCTTTGGTCTTTCCCCAGAGGAGTACCATGCCCATTTTTGCAACCGGTGTCAAATCAAGTCTAAACTACCCCACCTAATATAGAAAAGCAACTATCCTAACGACGGCCGCTTCCATAGTGGGCCCAATCCCCTTAATCCTCACATTCTCTTTTGATATATCCACCTGCCAGAACAACTGTCCGGTTTCCCGGTCTTGGAATTGCACATAGCCATAGCTCCAGCCGGCTCGGTGTATGCTATCCAGGGTCTTTTCCCAGTCTTTCAATATTATTTTACCCAGCTAGTCCAAGACCAGATCACCCGGCCGATGATCGGATTATATTTTGCATCCTTCTTTATTAAGATAGGATCATACTCCGGGTTGTCCGAAAGCAATATCCAAAAATCATCTTTTTCCCTAACCCGCTTGACGGCACAGCCACCCTCCTCATCCACCCGCACCGCATAAATTCCCTTCTGAACTAATGGCTTGGCTGGCGGCTTTTCTGTGGGGTCAACAATTATGATGTCGCCTGGTTTGAGGGTGCGCCGCATGGATTCAGCATTTTTCCCTAAACGCACCGCCCGCAGATCATGATATTGCCGCTTGCCAATCTCCGGCCTGTAAACCCAGACCAAACTTATGATATATTCCTCTGGGATTGTCCCTTCATAACCCGCTGCAATATAACCTTCCACCAATGGTACAGCAAGATAATCCTCGGTACGCAAATCCGAAGGAACATCGGGGTATTTGCCTACAATGGTAATTATTGGCTGAAGTGGTTGGAAGGTTGGAGGCTTTTTACCAAACAGAATATAATCAGCAGAGACATTAGCAAAATTGCATATTTTTATTAAATTCTCGACAACCGGCAAAGACACATTGTCTCGAACGTTTTCTATAACGCTATTATGAACATTTGCTTTTTTAGCGAAAGTCCCTGGTTTCCCGCCCGCTAACTCTTCGACAAGTTTCCATATTCTGTTCCTTACCGGTATTAATTCATTTTTTATTCTGGATTTACGTTTTACGCTTAAGACCGGGATTCCTTGATGGGCTTCAACGGGAGAATAGTGAGCTCCAACGGGATAAAAACTAATCAGGCCGGACCCCTCCTTGGGGATATCCCTTTTATGCATGTTATCACAGTTGTATAGGATTATACAAAGGATATTATGAAAAACATTGATCAAACCTTCCGTATCAAGATCAAGAGACTCCTGGTAGAGAAAGGGGAGACGATCACCTCCATGGCCCGGAAGATTGACCGGCCTTTTGGTTCGGTAGTCAGCAATGTCTATGGTTATCGGACCAATCAAGGGATAAAGGAAGCAATTGCCAATTTTCTGGGACATCCGGTAGAGGACATTTTTGACTTCAACGGTAATGGCCATAAAAATTAGCAACATGGCTACCCGCAAATCGGATACTTAAACAAGAATTTTCAAAAATACTACCTTTTTTTAGCGGATTTCACAATAACACTTTTTGCGAAAAGGGGTAGAAAAAAATCTCTTTGATAATGCAAGCAATGTTTGTCGGGCTGCTAATTTCCTCTGCCGGTTATACCCGAGACCGGAAATCGCGTTGCGTTGCAGCCCCGGAGACTGCATGTCCCTCGTCGCCAGGCGTCTTCGTCCATTGGCGCAGCGCGAATCGGGTAGTTGCCGAAAGGACAGTTTTTCCTTGACAAACGATACGAATTGAAGGATTATAAAGATGCTAAAACTCCAAAGGGCCGTTGACCCCGGCCTAAGCGGTCTTTTTTTATTACAACCTGAAAATCCATTTCCCGCTAGTATCCCGGTTACCGCGAGGGCCGGGGGGTCTCCTTTGGAGCCTTAGCAGTACTAGCGGGATTTTTTTGCCCGCCCTACGAGGTTGTTTGATGTCTGATCATATCAGCATTAAAAACAGCCCTTATCGGCAGATCGCCGAGGCCTGGAACCGTCTGGCCCCGAGTGATTTGCCCCGCGTTGAATTTATGGGGGAAAAGCGGCAAAAGATGCTGGCCGCGGCCACCAGGAAGTACCCCGACCTGGGCTGGTGGGAAGCCCTCTTTACCGATCTCCATCTCGTCAACTGGTATTCAGACCGCATGGGAATGACCTGTATCGACTTCGAGTGGGTAATCATTCACCGGGCCGGCCTGCGGAAGTACCTGGATATTTTAAAGAAGCGTTGTCTGCTGGGCGGCAGGCATCTGAACAATAACCATCTGGAAAGGATTGTTTAAAAAAGGAGGGGGTATGAGAGCCAGGAATCTTAAGCCTGGGTTTTTTAAAAACGAATATCTGGCGGAACTTGGGCCATGTGGCCAGCTATTGTTTGAAGGACTCTGGTGTATGGCTGATAGGGATGGCAAGCTGGAAGACCGCCCCAAACGAATACAGGCGGAGATTTTCCCTTATTATCAACCAGAACCAGACATTGAAACTCTTTTAAATAGTCTTCATCAATGCTCAGAACATTTCATTATCAGGTATGAGGTTAATGGAAAGAGGTATATCAAAATTCCCCATTTTTCCGAGCATCAAAGACCGCACTCAAACGAAAAACCATCAATCATTCCAGACCCGATCAATATTGAACTTTCCACCAAGGTGAACAGCACTTTCCACCAAGGTGAGCAGCACTTCGTACCAAATGCGGAAGCGCTTCGCCCTGATTCTCTGAATCCTGATGTACTGAATCCTGAAAAAAGTACCCCCCCTATATCCCCCCCAGCGGTTCCCCAGGGCGATTCACTTGGCGGCTCGCCTAGCGGCTCGCCGCGCGGCGATTTCATTTTTTCTCCTGGTCTTAAAAATGACGAGCTTGCCGAAGCCGAAAGCTCCACCGGCAACCACGATCCTGCAAATAAGACCAGGGAAAAATATCCTGAATTTTCAGAAATCGCTGAATCAGCAGCACCAGCAGTAATCAATTCGGATGTTTCGCCTTTTCAAAATAATCCAGAGGCCGAACCCGCGAAATCCAGCCCCGCGGCTTTCGCCGCGGTGGGAGGTCACGAGGTAACAGAAACTTCAAATTTTGCGGCGGCGGCGGCTGAATCGGCGGGCAATGTCTTGGCCGGGGCCGCGGCGGCACCGGAACCATCGCCGGCACCGGAACCATCGCCGGCACCCGACAGTCCCGAGGAGAAGACCAGGAAAGAAAATGTTGTTCCTTTTCCGCAAAGCCAATCCAGGCCTTTCCCTGAAATTGAGGCCGCTTCCAATTGCGGCGATGGCGATGATTCGGCTGCGGGATCGTCCGGCGGGCCGGAGCCGCCCGAGAATGTTCAATCAGGGCCACGGTCCGGCGGGAAGAAAAAGGCCAAGCCCAAAGCCGCGCCGGTTCCCTACCAGGAAATTGCCGATGCTTGGAATGAAAATGCGCCGGAAAACCTGCCCCGGGTGGCCAATCTCAACGACAAACGCCGGCGGATGCTCAAGGCGGCCTGGAAAGATTATCCTGACCTGGAATGGTGGCGGTCCTATTTCTCCGACATCCAATATTCGGACTGGCACGCGGGCCGGAAAGAGTGGACAGGGGCCGATTTCGAATGGGCAGTCAAAAACCGGGCTAAGCTTCGGGAATTTTTAAGCGTCCGCAAGCCCAAGCCCAAAGACTACCGTCCCCCGTGGCTGCCCCCGAAACAACCCGATCCGCCGGAAGAAGAGCTGTTGATGCCGGATCCCGACTGTCCGCTCTGTCACGGCGAAGGGGTAACCAAAGAAGGGCCTTGCAAATGTTTACATCCAGTAGTGGAGCGTAAAGACAGTGCAGCAAAACACTGCCAAAGCCATGCATAAAAACACCGCACAAGTAACACCGATAACCCCACCGTACACCTGGCCGGTTGATTTTGAAGCGGAGCAAGCGGTTCTGGGCGCGATTCTGCTTCAGCCGTCGGCTTTGCAGGAGGTAAGCGGTCTTCTAAAACCGGGTTATTTCTTGCGGAAAAGCCACCGGATTATCTTTCAGTGCTTGCTGGACCTGGACATGGCGGGCAAGCCGATTGATCTGGTGACGGTGACCGCTTATTTGCATGACCAACAGATGTTGGACCGTGTGGGCGGGCCGGTTTTTCTGGCCAATCTGAGCGATCAGGTCGGCAGTGCCGCCAACGTCGCTCACTATGCCCAACGGGTACGGGACAAGGCTCTATTGGATAAGACCAGGAAATTAGCCTTAAAAATTATCGACGCTTTACAACGGCCGGTAGCCAAGGCTGAAAAATTTTACGACCGGGTGGAGGCCGCAATATTCAGGATAGGCCAGGAATTTCGAAAGAGCAATACAGCCGCGCACCTGGCTACCCTGGTCCAAGAGGAGACCGAAACCTTAACCAAAAATAATTCCTCTCCAGGCATTTCTACAGGGTTTCTGGATGTAGATCAAATGTTTACCTGGTCGCCAGGGGATGTAGTCGTTTTGGCCGGAAGAACCTCGATGGGAAAAACCAGTCTGGCTTTGAATTTCGCTTTACGAGCGGCCCGGAACGGCGCCGGGGTGGGATTTTTTTCTCTGGAAATGACCGCCTCGCAACTTACCCGGCGACTGATGGCAGCGGCCGGTCAGATAAATGCGGAAAGGTTAAGGGAAGGCAAACTATCTCAGGCCGAGTGGACCTCCGTGCATCGAGTTAGAACCGATTTGGAACAACTGAACATCATCGTGGATGATGCCGAGGCGCGGTCGATTTTGGAAATCAGAAGCGAGGCCCGGCGATTACGAGCAGCGCAAAAACTAGATTTTCTCATTGTTGATTATTTGCAACTGGTAAAGCCGGTACACCGCGGTCGCAATCGGGAGGAGGAGGTTTCTGAGGTTTCCCGGGGGTTAAAGGCGATGGCCAAAGAGCTCAAAATTCCGGTATTGGTATTAGCGCAATTAAACCGGAACTGCGAGTATCGCACCGACAGACGCCCTGTCATGGCGGACTTGCGGGAATCCGGGTCCATTGAGAACGATGCGGATATAGTGCTTCTGCTCTATCGGGATGAGTATTACGATTCCGGTTCTCAAAACAAGGGTCTGGCCGAGGTTAACATCGCCAAAAACCGGAACGGCAGGACGGGGTTGGTGAAGCTTACCTACCTGGAAGAGTTTTTGCGGTTCGAAGATTATGTTGGGAGCGTCTAATGCAGCAATTAAGCCTTCATACCTTTCATTGCTTGTGTCCCTGGTATCCCCTAACGTTTCAGGGGGAATGTACACGCTATAAATACAGCCCGAAAGAAGAAATCTATTATTGCTCGGCTAAGGAAAATCCTACTGGCATTTGCGAGTGGGCCGGCAGGCCGTGGCGGGGCGATAGCGAAGACGACGGCTATCCGGATTAGGACAAAATATCGAAATCTGCTCAAAAAAAGTGCGTTTTTGGAAGTTAGCCGTCGAATCAGTTCAGTAATCTTTAGGAAAAAAAGCCAGGAGGAGTTCATGGAGACAGTAACCAAAAACAGCAACAACGGTGCGGCTAAGCGGATTCTTGGCTATCCGGCCAGAAAAGGAGGCCAGGCAACCCGAAGACGGATGCAGACTTCGGGAATTTTACGCGGCGGCGTCGATAGTTACGAGCAGATCATTGATCTGTTGATCCAGAGCGGAGATTGTAAGATGTGTCGAGGCGTTGGACAAGAGGAGAAGCCGGGGCGGTGATCATAAGTCAGCGGAATACCAAGCTAAATCAAAAGCGCCAGATGGCGGCATTGATTCTAGATCGGCTTCTGCCAAAGCTACTGCCCAAACCATCGGCATCTCTCCCCGCAAGGTGGAACGCGCCCGCACCGTCCTGGACAACGCCGACCCCGAAACCCGTGAAGCCGTAAGGGAAGGCAAGAAATCAATCAACCGGGCCTACCAGGAAACCCAGGCGAAACGAAAGGAGACCGCGCAGGTGATAAAAAACGAGTCGGCCGAACTCAACCATCGCCAACGGATATTAAGCCAGGCCTGGGCCGAATTGGATGCTTGGCGAAGGAAGTATCAGATGTTGCCTGAGTTGTATCCACTGTTCAAGGCTCTGGATTTGTTTAGGATCAAACTGGCCATAGCCAGCCATCCAGATAATAGGGAAGCCAGCGAAAAACTCATTCCCACAATCTACCAATAGTCGAAGGGGGAGACGAGGTGGCTCGGCAACGGAAGAAGGACCGAAACAAAACGGCAAACGTCGATAACCGCGGCAAATTAGTCCGGGAAATCAAGAAAATATACCGGCGGCACGGCTATCGGCGACACGGTTGCCCCCTGGAAAAATTTGCAAAACCGGAACTGGAAGCGCACCTGGCCATGCTGCGGGCCGGAAGATACCCGTGGATCACCGGGGGGAACATCGAAAACAGACGGCACAACTAATTAACAAGGGGGAACAAGAATAGTCTTGACCACTCACTCTCTGACCGATGAACAGCAGGCGGTGATTGCCGCTCTGGACCGACACGAGCGCGTCAAGGTTTACGCCCTGGCCGGCACCGGCAAGACCACCACCCTCAAGGCCATTGCCCAGGCTTACCCGAAAAAAAGAATGCTTTATCTGGCCTTCAACAAGGCCATCGCTGACGAAGCCAGGATGAAGTTCCCGCCCAACGTCGAGGTGCGGACGGTTCATTCCCTGGCCTTTTCCCGGCTCGGCAAGTTTTATCGGCACCGGTTGTCGCGTCTGGACTATTTCGAGATTGCCCAGACCCTGGGGATGCCGGTCAAATCGGTGTTCGAACGGATCGGCCATTTCCAAAACTTTCTGAACTCCGACTGTCCTCTGGACCGGTCGGCAATCGCGGCCCGGTTCGCAATCCAGGATTGCGACGTATTCCTTTCGAAAACTACTCTAAAAAGGTCTTTTTCGACCGAAAGCGCCGCGTTTTATCCGGTAACCTGTCTTAGCAGCTACCAGGAGAGGAGAAACGTATCCAAAGAGATCGCTGATTTTATCATGCGGTTATATTACGCCATGAAAACCGGCAATCTTCAGGTTGATCATTCCTTCTATCTCAAAGACTTCCAGCTCAACTTCGCCTCCTGCGGATTAGCCCGGGCGTACGACGCGGTTCTCCTGGACGAGGGCCAGGATGTCAACCCGGTAATTCTGTCCATCTTCGAGCAGTTCCAAGCGCGCAAGATCATGGTCGGCGACCGGCATCAGAAGATTTACGGTTTTCGGGGGGCGATCAACGCCATAGAGGATTTCGCAGCCGACCAGACCCTGTATCTTACACGCACCTTCCGCTTCCACGGCCAGGACCAGGTCAATGCGGTCAACGACCTGCTTTATCACCTGAAGTGTGAAAACAATCTGCTGAGACCGATGCGGACCGACCTGGCGGGGAAAAGCTGGACCAGTTGCACCATAACCCGGTCCAACGCCAGACTCATCGAGATGCTGCTCGGCAATCCCGGCCTCAAGACGGTGCGCCATCCCGGCCAGTACTTCGAGCCATTTTTCAGGATTTTCGATCAAAAGATTCGGGTGTCGGATTTAAGCCTGTCGTTTCCGGATTATCTGGACTGTTTGGAGGAGATGGCGGAAAAAGCTCAGGATCTGGAAATCTCGACCTGCGTCAAGCTGATCAAGCGCTACGATTGCAATCGGGAAGTTTTTCGGCGGTTGTATGAGAAAACCTTGCGCAACTATCAGAACGGCGGTGACAGCTATCTGGGGACGGCGCACAGCACCAAGGGTTTGGAGTTTGACCAAGTGGTCATGGCGGACGATTTTCGGTGTCCCAGGGACATCTTGGAGCAATTTTTGAAGGACCAGCCCGAACTGTCTCGTCAGTTTTGGGACCCCGACGCGGATTGTCTGGTGATCCCCTGCGACAAGCTGCGGCAGGTTTTTGCCAGGTTGTTTGACAATCTCTTAAAAGAAGAAATCAATCTGCTCTATGTGGCCATGACCAGGGCCAAAGGGTTGATAGAAATTCCCAGCCGCTATCGCATTGCCGGAGAGTATTGGATTGATGTTCCCAAAAAATTCAGGTTGCAGACTGTCTGATCGGCTCAGTTCCGAATCCGGGGAACAGGCGGCCCTGTTCGCCTGGGCGCGGCTGGCGCAGGGCAGGTATCCCGAGTTGCGGTTGCTCAACGCTTCCCTATCGGGAGTGCGCCTGTTCCCCGGCCAGGCGAGGAAGGCGAAGACCTTGGGGATGGTCAGGGGCTTCCCCGATGTCTTCCTGCCGGTCCGGAAAGCGGGCTACGGCGGTCTGTTCATTGAGTTAAAACGGCCCCGAGGCGGGAAATTAACCCCGGAGCAGCGGGCCTGGTTGGCAGAACTGGGCGAGCAAGGCTACCTGGCGGTTTGCTGCCGGGGATTTGAGGAGGCCCGAACGGTGATTCAAAGCTACCTGTCCGGGAACCCTCAAGGATAGAAAGAAATAATCATGTATTCCTCAGAAATTACAGTAACGGCCTTTTTCCCCTTGTACAAGTATTGCTACGTACTCCACGATCAGGACGGCGATGTTTGGATGTTTCAGGAGCGGTTGGATAACGGTTTGTATCCGCGGTACACGCTGGCCGGGAAAACCCTTTCCCGCGGCCTCAGACACACAGCCAGTTTGTGTGGCAGTTTCAAGTGCGATTTTCATAATAACCGCATCTCGGTTTTCATTGAGGACATCATCACGACCAAGCAAGACAAACATTTGGGTACCTGGATGCTTAACCGGTTGATAGATTTTCTCAGGCAAGCCGGCAAGACCATTCAGTTCGAGGAAGTCTTCGGGGATTTTAAGCCCCGCGACAAGGAGCAGGCTCAGGCCTTTTTCTCTCGGTTCGGATTTTCCCGGCGTCTGTTGCCGTCTGGCCGGGAAAGAATCTTTTGTCCAGTCGAAGAGTTGCATTTGATGGCTACCAAGAATCTCAAGGAACTGGATTTTCAAGAAATCGTTCAGGAGTGGTATGCTGCCAAGTTTGATACTGCATAAACGAGGAGTGGAATGTTAGAAGCTTTATTCACCGCATTATTACTGAACCTCGGAGCCATGAACATGGATGTCCCCTCAAAAGCGACGCTTCCGACGGTGGAGACGTGTCAGTTGCAGCACGAATTTCCCGGCAGGATGTGGAACCAGGCAGCCTGTGAACATGGCGTTGATCCGCTGTTGCTCTACAGCGTCGCCTTGTTGGAAAGCAACCGCAGACACGGGGAGAGTAAAGTCAGGCCTCACCCTTACGCCCTGCATTTTAACGAGGCGGGCATTTCAATCTATGCAGCCTCGAAGCGCGAGGCGAAATTCGTTCTGGACCACGTGCAGACGGACAATGTGGACATTGGCCTGGGGCAGGTTAATTACCATCATCATAAAGACAAGGTGCAGCGTCCGGAAGATTTATTGGATCCGGCGACCAACCTGAAGGTGGCCAGTGCGATATTGGCGGAGGCTTTGGCCTCTACATCAGACCTTGAGTTAGGGGTGGGCCGGTATCACTCCTGGACAGAATGGCGGGCCCGGGCTTACGGCAGAAAGGTGCTGGCAATTTATCGATCTCTTAAAAACTTCGTCCGAAGGGAAGCGGATTTGGACGTCTGCAAGGAACGCAGTTAGCGCGGAAAGGAGGTTTGGTTGGTGGAAGACTGGAGGAAAACCATAAAGTGTCTTAATCTGGCCTACCTGGCGATGGTCAAGGAGATAGGAGCCGACTCCAAAAACCAAAGTTATGTCCAAACCGCTTTCGGTTTAAACAAAGACACTCTGAAACGGTTGTTGAACTTGGATCTGGCGGAAATCGAACAGATCGCCAATGCAGGCGCAACCCTGTTTCGACTCAAGAGCAACCATTTGGAGCAAGTCAGGAATTCCTGCCGCAAAGGGAGTTCCGAACGGATTCTCAGTCTGGTATCCGCGGGTTTACTGACTGATAACGAAGATGTAGAGGCGAAGGGAGATAGTCGGTAATGTTGGCCCAGAATGTATCAGCCTGGAATACGGCGATGAAGATGATCCGGGAGGGGTTGCGGCCGCCGATAGTGCATGCCGCCACCGGATTATGTCGGAACCGTTTGCGGAGCTTGTACCGCGCCATGCATGGCAAACCCGCGTCTCAGGGAAGGATCTCGGAATATGCTCATAACCGTCTCAAAACCAGAAGTCAGGTAATAGAAGGCACGGCCTTTTATCAGACGTATTATCGTCTGGGGGGCGAAAAGATTTTCCGGACCCTGGACCACAATTTGGTTATTGATGCGTACCGGGCCTACAAGGCCATTGCTCCCAAGGGGATAGACGCTACCACTGCCTGGTATATCGCCCGCGACCTGCGGGAGAAAATTCTGGCTCCCAGGCGTTGCCAAACCTGCGGCGGGACGTATCTCCACGACCCCCGTTCCGAACTGATGTCTTGTTGTCCGATATGCGGAGTTTAAGTTTATTTCTGACTTTGGCCTTATTTATCGGCCAGCTGTTTCTGACCGCGGACCGTGGCCTTGCCGGAAGGTGGTATAATGACCATGAGCGCGGCTGGTTCTGGTATGAGGATCCTCTTGAGGAGGCGGCGCCGGCGGAGCCGGAGGAACCGCCGTTGCCTCAGGCAACAACAATCGAGCCTGAAGAACCTGAAGGCCCGCCGGTATTGTCTGCCGAATGGATCCGCCAGAACCTGGAGAAATATCGGTTGCTGGCCATTGACGACCCGACTCCGGAGAATGTTGCCGCCTATATGTATATTCAGCGGGTCATGCTGGATAAATCGCAACGGTTTGCCGAGCAGGTCAAGCACATTGTGCAGTTGGACCCGTACCTGGACCAGGGAACCCGCAGGCCGATAGCTTCCTATGGCGGGGCGCAGTTCAGCAAAGAGGCCAGGGCGGCGCAGGAGCAGCTTCTGGCCCGGATTGCCCAAAAAGCCGGAATATTCTTTTTCTTTCAGAGCCGATGCGGCCACTGCGAGATTCAGGCCCCGGTGCTCAAGAGTTTGCAGGACCGCTACGGTTTTACCATTTTCCCGGTTTCCATAGATGGCCGGCCATTGCAAAACAATGTGTTCCCCCAATATGTTCGGGATCGGGGTCAGGCTCAGAATTTGGGAGTCATCCAAACTCCGGCGATGTTTTTGGGCAGGCCTGAGACCGGGGACGTCATTCCCCTGGGGCAGAGTACGCAATCACGGGATCAGCTTGAGCAACGCATCCTGGTGGCGGCCCGGGACGCCGGCTGGATAACTCCCGAGGAATACAATCGCACCAGAGGTTTTGACACCAGATTGGCTCTGGACTTAAGGCCGGATTCGCTCCCTGGGGGGATAAGCGAGCAGGAATTGGTGGGT
>JAFDGA010000041.1 GCA_019309545.1 Deltaproteobacteria bacterium | reverse complement strand
AAGATAAGACCACTAAATTGGAGATTATAAGGGTCCTATGAAGACTTAGTTCCTTTGTGCCAAAAAAATTTGCCCAAAATCGAGCTAAAAGACAATCACGGTTTTTGCAACGGTGTCATTTTGGGACTGGTAATTAAATTGCCCAAACAGAGATAAAAGTAGATAATATGACCACCTTCAGAGAAATTAAGGATCATTACCGGTTTTCCGAGTCAGAGATAGAAACTCTGAGAGAGTTGCTGCCCGTGGTAGAGCCCTACATGAATCAGATTACTGATGATTTCTACAACTTTTTAAGAGAAATGCCAGGGACCGCTCAATTCCTGGCGGACGAAACCCTTCTGGTTCGTCTCCGTCAGGCTCACCAAGGCTGGCTCTTGGATCTTTTCCAAGGCTCCTTTGACGAGCGCTACTTTAAACGCTTACAGCGCATCGGTCACGCTCATGTGCGTATCGGTCTGTCGGCCCATTTTGTATATGTCGCCATGAACTTCATCCGGGATCGCCTGCGACGAGTTATTGAGGCGGAAGTCGATCCCGACCTGCAGCCCCCGGCGCTCCGGGCGGTGGATAAGATTCTCGACCTCAACCTGGATGTTATTGCCCGCACCTACCACGAAGAAGAGTTACGCCGGGTTTTCCTAACTTTTAAATTGGATGACGCCGTGATCCGCTTTGCCCATCGCTTTACTTTTGGCCTTAACATGACCCTGGTGATCGGATTGCTGGGTCTCTCCGTGGGCGCGGTGGTAATGATAATCAACGATGTCATCAATGTCTTCACGAGCCAGTTTGAAAAAGCACTGCTCGGCGCCCTGGGGTCTTTGTTGATCTTATGGCTGGTGATTGAATTGCTGGAAGCGGAGATTGAACGCCTGCGAGGCGGCGCTTTCAAGTTGCACCTATTCGTCGGGGTCGGCCTGGTCGCCTTTATCCGGGAAGAATTAATTTCCTCTATAGCTCACAAGGACATCACTCTTCAGGCACTTTATATCGGCGGCATCTTGGTATTAGGCTTTATCTATTGGCTGTTGTCCCGCAGTGAAGTCCAGAGATAAGCTAATCTCCAGCCGAGTGTTTCCGCCAGCCGGTTCGGTAATTTTGGGATTAAAGCCTGATTGCTGCTTTACCGGGCTGGTCAAGAGACAAACCCTAAATCTCGGCGATGATGGCCTCGGCCGCCAGTTTTAATTCCAGATTTTTGGTGGTCAGAGACATAGTCCGCAGTTTGCCTTGCAACCCCTGTTGTTCTACCCGGCTCCGGGACCGGACCTGGGCCTGCAGACAATTTAAGACTTCCTTGACTACCTCCGGGTCGGAATAATCCAAAAACAGCATCAGGGTGCTCCAATCTTCCGGCATCCCATATTCGGCTAGGAATTTTTTGGCTGTGGCCTCAAATTTAGGAGTGCCGCGGTGGGCTTCCAAAGACCGCAAAGCTTTCTGGTATTCCGGCCGGCCGCGTTTGCCCGCAAACAGGGCCTCGGCCTTTTTCAAGGCCTGGATTCTGATCCACTCCGCCTCAGCTTTGCGGCCGCGGCGAGGCTGGCGCTGGGGAGTTGCATGGCGGGAGCGATCCTTCCGGCGATCGATATCCCGCCAGTTCGGACGTTCCCGTTCATCGTTATCCCATTTGGGTGGCATCGGAAATCTCCTTTGCTAGTTACTAACCTAGGTACAAAATACGGCTTAATAACCCAGGGGCAGGCTTACTCTGGCCGTACACCAGACAAAAAATAAGAGTCAATTTGTAATAATTGCAGGTATCAAAAAATCCAGTTCGGATGCCGGGCGGTGATTTCGGGGAGATAATCCCAGATCCAGTCGGCTATTGCCGGGGAGAGATAAAAGTAAGGCCACAGCAGATTGTCGGTTTTACTGATTACCCCTTCCGCCAGGGCCTGGCGGTATATGGTGGCTCCAGGATATATGCGGATGCCGACCGTCAGATTGACCATTTGCGGCTGATACTTCTCCAGCAGGGCGACGCTTTCCTTCACTGTCTCCGGGGTCTCTCCCGGACCGCCAAACAACAGGAAACAACTATATGCCAACCCGGCCTGCTCCAGCAGTTGCAGGGTGTTCTCTACCTGGCCCCGGCCATAGCCCTTGCCCAGATTGGTCAATACTAAATCAGAACCGCTCTCATTGCCCACCTGCACCCGGTAACCGCCAGCTTTACGGATCAGGTGGAATAATTCAGCATCAGGGAAGGCAGGATTGATAATGCAACTCCACTGCACCGGCAGATTAAGGTTTTTAACTGCCCGGCAGAGTTGACGGGCATAATCCAGGGGATAATTAAAAATGTTATCAATAAAATAGAACCGGGTCAAGTGCCAGCGGTCATGGCAGTAGGCCATGAAGGCCGCTACCTTCTCCGGAGACCGGGTGCGCAGCCGACGGCCTTCGATCAGCGGGGTTGTGCAATATATACAATTCATAGGGCAGCCGCGTCGACTCTGCAAGGTTATCATCCCTGCCAGTTTGGCGTTCCCCACTGCCTCGTGATACTGAATGGGAGTAAAATACTCCAGGGCCGGATCGGGCAACTGGTCCAGGTCCAGCACCGGCTCTGGGGGATTGCACTGCCATTGCCCATGTTGCTTCCAGATCAGCCCCGGCACCCGGTTAAATTCGCCCTGGGGATAAGCCTCAAGTAAAGCCCGGAAACTGAGTTCGCCGTCCCCGACAATGCCAAAATCAGCCCCCAGATAATCCATAAATTCGCGCGGCAAAATACTGAAGGCGCCGCCGCCCAGGGCTATTGGACCTTGGTAGTGCTGCCGCAGCCAGTCAAGCAGGTTTTTTATTTCCGGGAAAAAGAATACCGGATAACGGCTGTCCTGGTTGTCGACATTGCGCAGGCCCAGGGCGATGATCTCGGGCTGAAATTCCTTGAGCAGGGACAAAAGCTTTCCCCGCGGATCAGTTTCAAACATGAAATCCACTACCCGGAAGGCATGGTCAGCTCCTACTGCGGCAATTACTGAGGCCAGGCCCAGGGGTAGAGGAGGAACGATCAGACGTAAGCGGTTGGGAGAAATAAATAACACCCGCAATGGCCGCATCCTCAGGGGGCTGGCACCGGGCCATGGAAGCGGCTCATGGCTTCGCCGACCCCGGCGGTGAGCAGAGTTTCCACCGCCTCGGCGGCGCGCTGAACCATAGCCTTAAAAATTTCCGCCTCCTCTGGGTAACAGAGGCTTAATACATAATCTTCAATCGCTTCACCCTGTTGGGGACGCCCGATTCCAACCTTAATCCTGATAAATTCCTCGGTTCCCAATACCTGAATAATGGAGCCGACCCCCTTATGTCCGCCGGCCCCGCCCCTGAGGACGATTTTCAAGCGTCCCAGCGGCATATCGAGGTCGTCATGGATGACTATCAGGTTTTCCGGGGCTAACCGAAAATAGGCCAGCAATTGCGAAATCGGGGGGCCGCTAAGGTTCATGTAGGCCTGGGGCTGGGCCAGGATAACGCTTTCCTGATTAACCCGGCCCTGGCCCCAGCGGTTGGCGAGGCTCCGTTTGGAAAGAGCAATTCCCCAATGCTGGCTGAGTACCTCTATTACCTGGAAACCCAGGTTATGACGGGTGTGCTGATATCGAGTGCCAGGATTGCCCAAGCCGGCCACCAGACGCAACGTCCTTGACCTTTCAGGTGACTTCCGGTGCGGGACCAGACGCTGGCTGCAGGGCGATAAAATCCAGATGCAGCAAATAGTCCCGGAAAGGATGGCGCTGTACTTCCTGGACCCGGGCCCGGACGCGACGCTCCCCCTCCGGCCCCTCAATTTTAAGGAGGACTTCCGAGTTTACTCTGTCCAGGGACTGGCGGTTTAAATCATGAGTTCTAATTTTAAGCCACAGTGGCTGGTGCGGCGGTTGGTGGAGGATGGCCGGGACCATTCCGTCCCGGCGTAAGGCCCGGGAAGGACCTGTGCCAACCCGCTGGCGAATCCTGGCCGACAATTCAGGAAGAGCCATGAGTTTCCCTCCTCATCATCCGGGTAATAATTCTGGCCCGAGGGCAGATAGGGATGGGAGTCGTGAGAATTTATCTTTTCTGAGCAAAGAGATTCAGACAAATAGAGCACTGACCGAATCCTGCTGGTGGATACGTTTAATGGCCTCCCCCAACAGCCCGGCCACCGAGAGCACCGTGATCTTTTCGGAGGTCTGGGCCTCTGCTGACAAGGGGATGGTGTCAGTGACCACCAGACCCTGGAGCAATGACCCCTGGATATTGGTGACCGCATTGCGGGATAGGACCGGATGGGTGACCGCGGCATGGACCAGGCGGGCGCCATGATGCAAGAGGATTTCCGCGGCACTGACCAATGTCCCCCCGGTATTGACCATGTCATCCAGAATGATGGCCTCTTTGCCCCAGACATTGCCGATCAGGGTCATGGCTTTGATGATTGGCCCTTCACGACGTTTATCGATAATGGCCATGGTGGTATTAAGACGTTTGGCAAAGGCCCGGGCCCGTTCGACTCCGCCGGTATCGGGAGAGACTATCGTCGGTTCCGGACCGAATTTCTGTCGCAGATAGTCTAGTAGCACTGGCGTGGCAAAGAGATGGTCTACCGGAATATTGAAAAAACCCTGGATCTGACCAGCGTGCAGATCCATGGTCAACAGCCGTTGAGCCCCGGCGACGGTAATCAGATCCGCCACCAATTTAGCGGTGATCGGCATACGGGGCGCGGTTTTGCGGTCCTGGCGGGCATAACCATAATAAGGCACCACCGCGGTAATGCAGCCGGCCGAGGCCCTTTTTAGAGCATCCATCATTACCAGCAATTCCATCAGGTGCTCGTTTACCGGGCTACAGGTGGGCTGAATCACATAAACATCTTTGCCCCGTACATTCTCATTGATCTCCACCGTGATTTCGCCGTCCGAAAAGCGCCCGACATTGGCTTGGCCTAAAGGAATCCCTAAATAATGGCAGATCTTCTCGGCCAGTGGACGATTAGCATTACCGCTAAAAACCTTTAATTCATCCATCAGCAAGTCTCCTTTGGGCCAATCAGCAGATGGTCGCCAGAAATCCCCTGGGCAACCTGGATCCACTCATCCAAAGAGCTCTCAAGGTGCTGGGCTGCCCGCCGGGCTGCTTGAGGGTTTGCAAAAACCCCGAAAACGGTAGGGCCACTGCCGGACATTAAGGCGGCCAGGGCACCCTGATCACCCAAGGCCGCTTTGAGAATCGCCAGTTGTGGAAAAGCCTTCATGGTTACCGATTCCAGATCATTGTAAAACCAACTAGCCCAGGTCTCCGGGGTTAATCGGGCACTGATTTCCGCATCACCGGGGCTGCCTAAGGGCAGCGTCAGATTGGCATAAACCCAGGCGGTAGGAACCTGGATTCCCGGATTAATGAGAACATACCAGTAAGCCGGCAACCTCAAAGGCGTCAATTGCGTCCCGATCCCCCGGCCTAACGCTGGGCCGGAGAGCAGGAAGAACGGGACATCGGCTCCAAGCTTACCGGCCAGTCGATGCAAAGCCAGGCCCGAGAGAGGATAGCCTTTCAGGGCATTTAGCCCCAATAACACCCCGGCCGCATCACTGCTGCCCCCGCCTAACCCGGCGGCTAGGGGGATGTTCTTCCGGAGCTGGATCTGGACCCCGAACTCCTGGCCGATCTCGGTCTGAAAAGCTTGGGCTGCTCGATAGGCCAGGTTGCGGCTGTTTTTAGGCAACTCCGGATGATCGCACTCCAGAACAATCTCCTCCCCGGTCAGAGTCAGGGTAACCCGGTCGGCCAGAGTCAAAGGTTGCATCACCGTGATCAGATTGTGGTAGCCATCCGGACGTCGGCCTACCACTTTGAGGCACAGATTAACCTTGGCGGGGCAGACCCGGGTAAAGGCGCGCACCCTTATCCTCCGGACCGCGAGACCTCTTTGACGTATCGCATCCGCAGATCATAAAGCATATGGTCGAAAAGATTCTCTTCCTCAGGGGTAAGGTTGTTTCTGGTCTTCTCCCGCAATAATCCTAAGAGATCAATGGTCTGCTTGGCCAGCGGCAAATCCTTTTTCTTTTCTCCCGTAACTGGATCGGGAAGCTCCCCCAGATGCAAAAACGCGGAGGAACTGAGCGAAATGAGAAAGGATGAGAAGGTGATCTCCGGCAAGGGACAGGTCCGGGATTCGGCTTCCGGCTGACACTCTTCCGAGGTTTGGCCGGCTGAACCTCCCTCCGACCGGGTTTCTTCCCGCAGCCGAGCCTTCTCTTCCTCGCTCTGGAAAAAGAACCGTCGATCTTTAACAGTGTAACCTTTATCCTCGGTTTCGGCCATGCCTGTTGTCCTCCTCCATGCCTATCGGCTTGATTGGCATTCCGCTACAGAACTCGTCGATCTTCCAGAACCTTACTCCAGTCTAAAGTTCCAACTGCATGGCTTTGGCTACATGAGGCAGACTGCGCACCTCTTCCAAACACTCCGGGGTTACCGGGGTATCGGTGGTCAACAGGATGACATTCTGCCCTCGTTCCTTTTCCTGGCCGACCTGCATCCGAGCGATATTAATATTATGCTTGCCGATGGTGGTGCCGATCGAGCCAATCACTCCAGGCCGGTCGGTATTATAAATGAATAACATGTGTCCTTCGGGCAGGGCTTCCAACCGGAATTCATTGATCCGCACCAGCCGGGGCTCGTATTTTCCGAAGATCGTCCCGGCCACGGTATATTGCTGGCTTCCAGAGCGCACCGAAAGCCGAATCAGGGTGGTGAAGTCTTCAGCCGACTCGATTTTAGACTCGGTCAGATGAATTCCCCGACTCTTGGCGATGCTGGGGGCGTTAATGTAATTAACCTCATCATGCATCACCGGATACAATAGGCCCTTGAGCAGGGAATGAGTCAAGGGTTTGGTTTCCAGTTTGGAGACTTCCCCGATGTAATCAATGGCAACGCTATCAATCGGGCCTTCAATGATCTGGGCCTGGAAACTACCCAAGGCCTCGGCCAAGGTCAGATAGGGCCGGGCCTGGGCCAGCATTTCGCCGCTCACCGCCGGAGCGTTGACGGCATTTTTGATGGTCCCATTGAGCAGATAATCCACCACTTGCTCGGCAATGGCAACGGCCACATTTTTCTGGGCCTCTTCGGTTGATGCCCCTAAATGAGGGGTGCAGATGACGTTGCCCATAATCAGCAAAGGAGAACCTACCGGTGGCTCTTGTTCAAAGACATCAATAGCTGCCCCGGCCACAAGCCCTTCTTGCAAGGCATCCACCAGCGCCGCTTCATCAATCAAACCGCCCCGGGCACAATTAACAATCATTACGCCCGGCTTCATTTTGCGGAAGGCCTCGCGATTAAGAATATAAGTGGTATCCTTGGTTTTGGGAGTATGCAGGGTAATGAAATCAGAACGGGCCAAGAGATCGTCAAATGATACCATCTCAACCCCGCAGGAGGTCACCATCTCCCGTTTGACATAGGGGTCATAACCCAAGATGCGCATCTTTAAACCTTGCGCCCGGCTGGCCACCACCGTACCGATGCGTCCCAAGCCAATGATCCCTAGCGTCTTGTTATACACCTCCCGGCCCTGGAAACGCTTCTTTTCCCAGCGCCCCTCGCGCATGGAATGTGCTGCCTGGGGGATGTTCCGGGCCAAGGCCAGAAGCATGGAAATCGCGTGTTCCGCGGTGGCAATGCTATTACCCCCGGGAGTATTCATGACCACGATGCCCCGTTTGGTGGCCGCCCCGATATCGACATTGTCCAGGCCGGTGCCAGCCCGGCCGACCACCTTGAGGCGATTGGCAGCGTCGATCACCGGAGCAGTGACTTTGGTGCCACTGCGGATGATTAGGCCATCAACATCTTGAATTGCTCCCAATAATTCGGCCTGATCCATACCTAACTGAACCAGCACGTCGATATTCGGACTGTTTTCCAGCACCGCGATCCCGGCTGGATGCAGGTCGTCGCTAACTAAGACTTTCATGGTTTAGGCCTCCCCAAACAAGATCTGTTCTGCCGCTCGGACCCCGGTCCCCAGTTCTACTTTGTAACCCAATTCATTCAAGACCACTTCCAAAGCCGCAATCGCCATAATCACATCGAAGGAATCAATATAGCCCATATGGGCAATGCGGAAGATCTTGCCTTTGGCCTGGGCCTGTCCGCCGGCGATGGTCAGACCATATTTCTCTCGGAGTAATTTGACTACTAGCTGCCCGTCGATGCCCGCCGGCGCCTGGATCGCGGTCAGGGCCTCTGAGGGGTTATCCTTAGAAAATAGCTCCAGTCCCAGCGCCGCTACCGCCGCCTTGGTAGCCCGCGAAAGTAAACGGTGGCTGGCAAAAATCTTCTCCAGGGTCTCTTGCCGGATATAAGCCAAAACATCCTTCAGCCCGATCATCAGAGAAACTGCCGAGGTGTAGGCCCCCTGGTTTTTCTCCAGAGATTTCTTTTCCTTGGCAAAGTTGAAATAAAATTTCGGACAGCGGGAGGAGTTAACAAATTCCCAGGCCTTATCGCTGAGACCAGCAAAGGCCAGCCCCGGGGGCAGCATCAGCGCCTTCTGAGAGCCGGTTACCACCACGTCCAGATGCCATTCATCCATCGGCAAAGGATACACTCCCATAGCGGAAATGGCATCTACAATCAAAATAACCCCGGAGCGATCCTTGATAAGCTCGCCCAGTTCCTTAACCGGGTGTTTAACCCCGGTAGAAGTCTCATGGGCCTGGACGCAGACCGCCTTGATCTCTGGATTGAGTTGCAGTCGCTCGGCCACCGCCTCGGGGGTCACGGCCCGACCCCATTCAACATCCAGGTTCTCGGTTTTAACGCCATAGGCCTCGCAGATTTCGCCCCAACGCTCACCGAACTTACCGCCCCGAATAACCAGGGCAGTTTCTCCCGGCGACAGGGTGTTGGTGATCGCCCCTTCCATAGCCCCGGTACCAGAGGCCGCGAAAATCAGGACTTCGTTTTTGGTCTGATAAAGATACTTGAGACCCTGCCGGATCTCGGCCAGCACTTCTGCAAATTCAGGAGCACGGTGATGAATGATAGGGGTGGCCATAGCCAGCAAGGTGTGGGGCGAGATCGGTGTCGGCCCCGGTGCCATAAGATAACGCTTTTTCATAATTCCAGGTTTCCTTTAACACGCAATTTTCCGGACCCACCGGAAGTTTTGATTCTATATAGAATTTTCTTGAAATAATTAATCTATTTTTTTATCGCGGACCTGTCAAGAGGGTTATCCCCTGAAATTTAAAGTCAAATATTAATCAAGCCCTTCGGCTCCCAACCTGGTCTAATATCTAAAATAGCATTGTCTTGCAAATTAAGGCGCCAAGATTATTCTAATCTAACCATCATCAGGTACAATGTTGCCAGATGGGCAAGATATTGGTTAAGGTAGCGTTAAAAACATGGATTATCTCAAATTATGGACCTGATTCTGATAGGAAGCTTGGCAAGTCTTTTGGCGGGGTTGGCTACGGGCGTCGGAGCCTTATTGGTTTTCTTTGTCCGCCAGGTTTCGGATCGATTCCTTGATGCCGCACTGGGCTTTGCGGCCGGAGTTATGCTGGCTGCCACCTCATTCAGCCTGATCGTTCCTGCTATTGCCATCGGCGGAATTTGGAAGACTGTGGTCGGCATTGTTGCCGGAACATTATTCATTATGGTCACCGAAAGATTTACGCCCCACATGCATTTTGTCACCGGAGTTAAGGGCCCTTCTACCCGTCTTGATAAATTATGGCTGTTTATTCTGGCCATAACTATTCATAACTTTCCGGAAGGAATGGCGGTGGGCGTCGGTTTTGCCGGCGGTGACATTAAAGCCGGAACAACCTTGGCCATTGGCATTGGCCTCCAAAATATGCCGGAAGGATTAGCAGTAGCCTTCCCCCTCTTGAGAGAGAAAAATACCCGAACCAGGGCCTTTTTAATCGCTTTATTGACCGGACTGGTCGAACCGGTGGGAGGATTGTTAGCTATTTGCGTAGTTTCCCTGGGAAAGTTCCTGCTCCCTTATGGGCTAGCCTTTGCGGCTGGGGCTATGCTCTTTGTGATCAGTGAAGAGATAATCCCGGAAACCCATTCGCGCGGCAATGACCGGCAAGCTACGATCGGGGTGATCATGGGCTTCATTATCATGATGGTTTTAGATAATCTTTTTCAATAGAAAACCAGGGAGCCTGGCAAACTAGGTCTTCCGTGCTTATTTTTAAATTGTCGCTTAGATCTGGCAGTTGACAGGTCTTGGTAGATTAACAAATCTGGGTTAAAATAAAAATCAAAATCTGCTAACATCGAGGGTTGACTCATGTCTGATGTGGTAGAAGTAATAATTTATGACGCGCCAGCGGCCAAAGTCAGCCAGAGCTGCGCCTGCGGCTGCGGTGGGCATGATCATGGCTCCGGATGT
>JAFDGA010000040.1 GCA_019309545.1 Deltaproteobacteria bacterium | reverse complement strand
GCACCCCCTGATAATTCCAGGTACTCAGGGCATAAGCAAAAGGCCATAATTTATCTCTCTTGGTAAAAATCGGTCGGATTTTACTAGTGGTCCCGGTAGTAACCCCGCCAGATATGGGTCTTACCCAGAGCTCCGCCGTCAGTTTAGTTTTGGGGTTTATATACCAAGTGTGTGGCACAGTCATATTATCATATCTCGAAGTATTACTATTGGACCATAATTTTAGCGCATGGTTGGCACCCGGGGCAGGCGGGATCGGATTGTAAACGCGGTAGAAAATATCCTCGTCGCCCCAGCCGTATTTGGGGGTGTTGAATTTGGCTTGCATGACATAATGAACCGTCTTCCCTTTGCCGATAGCCATCTGCAAGCCTTTGATCACATTGCCGGTCCAAGCGGGATAAAGCCAACATGGTTTAGTAAAGGTGATGCCGCCGTTAGCAGAATAACGATAAGTAGCCCCTTTCCATAATACATGGACTTTTTTTCCTGACTCATCACTGGGATCGGTCTGCACCAGGGGCCACCAACCATGATCGGAACAGATCGTACCAGGCGGCGCGGTTAATTCCTTTAGGGCATGAAAATTTTTTCCGTTATTACTAGACCGTTTCAGGAAGATCCTTTTATTATCAAGGGAAAAAACTACATAAACATAATTGCCTTTTGCGGCCACGGTTTCCTGGCCAATATTTAACTTTCCCCCAGCTATCGGACTAATTGCCAGTCTCTTGGCGGCCGACCAGGTCAGCCCCTGGTCGTTGGAACGTCGACAGTAAAGGGCGATATCATCGCTATCATAAGCCGTGTTGTTTTGGGTCCAGACGACATAGACATTGCTTCCGGCTACGGCAATATTGGGGGAATAATGCTTGTCATGCAGAACATAAGAAAGGAATTTACCGTTAACAGCCTTAGTGGTCATCTGTTTTTTCTTAAAGGTCTTCCCGCCATCTGTGGAACTGGCACAGCCCAAAATGGCCTGGAAGTCACCATTATTATAGGGTTCGGTAATCCGGTAATGGAGAAAATAGACTCGATCGCCAACTCTGGTTAAATCCTGCAAGCTGCGCTCAAACTGGTCAATATTAGTCACCACCTTTTTTTTAAAAGTAGCGCCGCCGTCATCAGAGTTAAGTAATCGGACGCAGTTTTTGCTATGGTCACAGGCGTAATAAGAAAAGCCCAGGGTCACTTTGCCACTGTGGGCTGCGATCTTATTGTCATTGAGATACCAGCCATCGGTACCCTGAAAAACTTCACGTACCGGCTCAAAGGTGGCCCCATTGTCCGTAGAGCGGAAATACAAGAGGTTGAAATACCAGCTACGACTACCGCTGGCCGGGAAATAACGGCTGAAGGCGATGTGGACGCTATTGCCATCTACTGCTAAATGTTTAAAACTGGGTTTATAATAATATAGGTAATTACCCGGTTTTACCCTATACAGGATAATTTTTGGTGAAAAAGTTTGACCGCCATCAACAGAGCGCCGATAACAGACCCGGGTTTCGGCATTGTCACTTTTCCGGGAAAACCACAAAGCGTGCACTGTAGTACCGTTGACCGCGATTTCCGGAGAGGTATCAATCCAGGTTTCTCCCTGTGGCTGCCATCCCGTTAAATTCTTGTTCCATTTGGAAAGATAGGGATTCCGGGCTTCGGCGATTCCCGACATCAGGACCAGACAGGCGAGAAACAACAATATTACCCAACCAATTTTCCATCTTGTCATGCCTTTATCTTGCATTTCTAACTCCCTTAAGATGTTTTTAGTTAACCGCAGTCATTTGTTAACTCCTTCTTGGTTATTAAATTTTGCAATTATGATGCCATTCAGCAAATATGAGACCTGCTGTCCGCAGAAAATAGGCGCAGCCCTCAGTTCGGTGCTTTATCCATTTCTGAATTATTTGAGTTGAACCCAGGAGACTGGCTTACCTCCCACATTAGCTCCTGGATCAAAAAATTATATATGTAACAATAAATGTCACGGTCTGTGTGACCACTTCTATTGTTTATATTTATGAAAGTTATGTTTAAAATAGTTAACCTTCTTTTAATTAACTTTGAAAAGTGGGCGGATTGAGGACTGAGGCCGAGGAGGGAGGACAGAGCCAAGCCACTCAGCACTCAGTCCTCAGTCCTCATCGCTGGAGATAGTTGCAGCACCAGCGTTACGCGTTTCTGAGAGACCTGGCATCCGACCCCAACCGCCATCTGCTGCTGTTCACCGCCACCCCTTACATTGGCATCGAAGAGAGTTTCCGGTTACTGCTTTGGTCTAATAAACCCTAATTTTGACCTTGACGAATCCGGCCCCTCGCGGAAACCGGACCGCAAAGTGCTGCTCCCCCATGTGGCGCAACGTCGCTGCCGGGACTTAAAACAATGGCGGGGTACAGAAACTCCGTTTCCTGAGTGAGCCCAGCGAAGTGAGGTATACTTTATCTGATCCATCCCGGGTCTATTTAATGAAGTGTTGCTCTATTGGCGGGAGACCGTAAAGTTGGGCCAGAAACTTCGGGGCCAGCAGCAGCGTTCCCGCCACTGGGCCGCCATTGCTTTGCTCCGATGTGTGCTTTCCAGCCCGGAAGTGGCTGTCGCGGTCTTAAGTGAACATGCCAGACACAAGGGTTTTGGAGAGGAAATTCTTTGCGAGACCCAGGAAGAGATGGATCGGGTTTATCGGCGCCAGGTTCTTGAAGGGCTATCGCCCCATTGTCTTTTGTCGCTTTATCCCTACGGCCAAGTACTTGGAAACTTAGCTGCTTGAGCTTTTAAGAGCTGAGTTTCCAGCTTTGCGGGTAATTGGGGTAACCGGCGAGATCAGTGACGAAGAGCGACGGGCCTGGTCCCCCGGCGATCTGGCCAGAATCCTCCAGACCCTGAGGAATTACCAGTTCCCGCTGTGGGTGACCTTCGACCGGCTGAAGGATGAGAAAGCAGAGTATCTGGGCCGCGCTCATCCTATTATTAAGGCTTTTTGTCAGGAAGTTATCAGCCGGGCCGTCTCTCCATCCCGCACCGACATTGCAAACCAGGAACTGGTGGAAGCTCATCTTTATTCGGTCTGGTTGGCAATCCTGGGGCTGGTTCTGGGCCATTCCATGGCCGACCTCCGGGACATGGAAGCCGCCGGTTATCCCTTGCTGTCTGAGAAGGTCGCGGCTTTAAAGATGTCTGAGGACCGCCAGCTGGAAGCCGTGACCGGCTTTACCGAGCAACCCTTGACAGCGCCGGGGATTTGCTCTAAGTTACAGTTTGATGGCCGAATTTACGGCGCAGCTCCACGAATAAGTCTGGAACCAGGGGAAATTCCGTGCTCGAACGGGATGCTTACGAAATCCTGGGGGTGAAAAAGACCGCCAGCGAAGCCGAGATCAAAAAAGCCTACCGCAAACTGGCCCGGAAACATCATCCAGATGTTAACCCCAACGATCCTGAGGCCGAGGCGCGGTTCAAAGAGATCACCGCGGCTTATAATATCCTTTCTGACCCCCAGAGACGGGCTGAATATGATCAGATGGGTCAGGCCTATTATGCCACCCCAGAGGCCGCCCGGGGATTTGAAGAGGCCTTTGCCTATCGCGATTTTAGCGATCTGTTCCGCGATTTGTTTGCCGAGGGTCCGGCATATGCCGGACCGATGCGGGGCCAGGACCTTACCTTTGGCCTAGAAATTGATTTCCTGGAGGCGGTGCGGGGTGGCACCCGAACCCTGAGCCTGGAAAAAGAACAGGTCTGCTCCGCCTGTCAGGGGTCCGGATATGAGAGTTTGGGTAAGTCCTGCCCCTCCTGTAAAGGGCAGGGGGCCATTGAAAAACAGGTAGATAATGTCCGGTTACTAATCACTTGTCCTCGCTGCCAGGGAACCGGCCGGGTCGACCGCCAGATCTGTCGGTGGTGCGGGGGACAGGGGACGGTTCCAGGCGTCGAGACTATCGAGGTCCAGATTCCCCCCGGCGTAGACCAGGGCACCCGCTTGCTCTTGGCCGGCAAAGGCAATCCTGGGTTGAACGGCGGGCCGCCCGGTGACCTCTACCTGATCATCTCCGTCCGTCCGCATCCGCAATTCACCCGTCAGGGCAAGGATATTTATCTGAAGAGGACGATTTCCTTATTTGACGCCGTGCTGGGGGGGAAGATTAATGTGCCTACCCTGGATGGGTCGGTGGCGCTCAAGATTCCGCCGGGCACCCAAAATGGCCAGCGCTTTCGCCTCAAAGGCAAAGGGGTAGCCAGCAAGAGCGGGCCACCGGGGGATCAGTATGTAGAGGTGAGCGTTCGCATTCCTCGCCACCTGGACCCCAAGGCTAAAGAACTATTTCAAGATTTAAGAGAAATGGTACCGGCGGAGTCTTGAAAGCCTTTTCAGGACAGAAGGAAAATGCCGGATGGAATTTATAGACTGGGTTAATGTTTGATTAAAGGCTCACAGAGGTCGGCGATGCCACAGCTCCAGAAACGTTATTATTCAATCCAGGCGGTAGCCCAAACCCTCGGAGTCCATCCCCAGGCGATCCGCCTCTATGAACGGGAAGGATTGATTACCTCGGTCCGAAGCGGGAAAAACCGTTATTACGCCCTCCGGCAGATTGAGCGCTTGCGGGTTATCCTGCAGCTGCGCCAGGAATTGGGCGTCAATCTGGCCGGCATCGAGGTGATTCTGAATATGCGGGACCGCCTGATGGAATTGCAGAAGACGGTGGCGGAGCTGAGTGGCCCAGGTACTTCGACCCGGAGACCATCGCCGCCGGCCCCGCCCCTGGAGCCACCCCGAATTATTGTTAAAGAAGAGACATGAACCTGGCTGGGCCGATAGCCCGGCCCCTGGTGCCTCTGACTCTGGCCCTGATCGGGGGCATCGCCAGCCCCGCCTGGGGGATAGACTTCTCTTACCGGTGGGCGGCAGGGGCGTCCCTGTTTATTCTTTTAGGACTAGGCCTGGCCTGGTTTTATGGTCGTTCTTGCCGGGGGCTGTCGTTAGTGCTTTTTTGGCTGATTGGCCTGGCCTCCTATCAGCTCGCCCTGAACCCGCCCTTACCGGCTAACCATGTCTGTCACCTTCCGGCTGATTCAGCTATCTCCCTGATCGGCAGGATAGATCAACCTCCGAAAGCGCTTGCCTCCGGGTGGCGATTCGAACTCGAAGCCGATTCCTGGCTCGGTCCGCAAGGGTGGCAAGCGACTACTGGTAGAGTTCAGGTTTATGCTCCCTTAATGCCAAAAGCGCTGCGGGTGGGAGAGCGGGTGGCGATTCTGGTCAGACTGCGCCCGGTGGAAAATTTCCTTAACCCCGGAAGCTTTGATCGTCGCCGGTTTTTGGCCCGGCAACAGATATTCACCGCCGCTACCCTAAAAGAAAGCCAGCACCTGGTCCGCCTGGCTCCGAGTCGGGAACCATGGTGGCCCAGCCAATGGATAATTCGATTCCGGGCTCGGGCGACGGATTTTCTGGAGCAGCAACCTCAGCCCAGCCGTGCTCTCTTTAAGGCCCTGCTGCTGGGAGATCAGGGTGAGATTACCCCGGAGATGCGCCAGGCATTCAGCCGCACCGGCACCAGTCATCTGATAGCCATCTCCGGCCTGCATCTGGGGATGGTAGCGGCGGTCGCTTTCGGGCTGTTTTTCTGGCTGCTGCGGCGTTCAGTCTGGCTCTTGTTGCGAGTCAATGCCATTAAAATCGCGGCCCTAGCCGCCATTATTCCGGTTTGGGGATACGGTCTGATAGCCGGTGGTTCCCCGGCCACCCAGCGGGCTGAGATCATGATCCTGGTCTATCTATTATTGGTCCTGCTCGACCGCCACCGGGATCTCTATAGTGCCCTGGCCCTGGCCGCGCTGGTCATCCTGACCCTTTCACCCCTGACCTTATTTACCGTATCTTTTCAACTCTCCTTTATTTCGGTTCTGGGGTTGATTTATTTAACTCCGAAATGGGCGCCGTCTTTGAAGGCCTGGTGGTACGAAGGCGAACTGCCCCGTGGCCTCAGGCGGCGTTTGGCGTTTTGGATAGGCGATGCCCTGGCCGCTTCGGGGGCGGCTACCCTGGCGACGCTACCCCTGGTGGCCGCCAGCTTCAATCTGGTTCCTACTTATGGGGTGCTGGTCAATCTGGTGGCGATCCCGCTATTCAGTACCCTGACCGTGCCTCTGGGATTAGCGGCTCTGGTCCTTTTACCCTGGTCATCGGGATTGGCTCAACCATTAATCAGCCTGGGAAATCTGCTATTGAAAGCAGGCATATGGGTCATTTTCCAAGGCGCTCGCTTACCCCTGTCGTCTCTGACCGTACCGACGCCGACTCCCTTGCAGATTGGGGCCTTTTATCTGTTAGTATTCGGCCTGTTCCCGCGGCGACGGAATTTTTGGAGCTGGGCCAGCGTGGGACTGAGTGCCTTGCTCCTAATGGGATCCATCGGTTATCAGGCTCTAAGCTTGCGGATTAAATCGAATCTGGAGATCACCAGCCTCGATACCCGGGGGGAGATGGCCGCGTTAGCGACTTTGCCGGGCGGCACCCGGATGGTGATCAGTGGAGGAGTGCCAACCTGCGGGGATTTTGCCCGAGGCTCACGATCGCTGCTGACCTCTTTTCTGCACTACTGTCAGGTCTCGCAGGTGGACTATCTGGTGGCCCTGGCCACTACCAGGCAAAACGCCGGCACTTTGCTGACGGTAGCGCAAAATTTTACCCTGGGCCAGTTCTGGTACGAAGGTGGGCGGGTTCCAGACCCGGCTTTTTGGGAGCTCAGAAATATGCTCGGCGATCAACGGTTGCCGGTCCTTAATCTGGCTATCAAGCCGCCCCCGGCAGAGATTCAGGGAATTGAAATCAGGCTCTTCCAAGAATCACGGTGGCCTGGCGGGCGCTCCCATGGTCCTGTCGTCTTACAGTTGGGATATAAAAATCAGAGGCTGCTTTTTATCCCCCCGGCTCGCCGGGAATGGCTGGGGCGATTGGCAGATTTCGGAACGGCCTTGGCCAGCGAAGTGGTATGGGCCCCCCGGCGGCTGACCGACTCTAAGTTTTGGGGGACCCTGCTTCCTTATCTACACCCCCAAGTGGTGGTGGTTTCCGGCGGTTCTGGAGAGAAAGAGCCGGGTAAACAAGACGGGTTAGGAACTATCAAATGGTACTATACTGACCAGGGGGCAGTGACTGCGGTGGTATCGGATTCAGGCTTAACCATGCGGCAATGGCGCCCGTAACCATGTTTAGCTCTTGCGCGAGGTTTTAGCCATGAAATGGCTCAATTGTTGTTTAACATCTTCAGATTCACATTGGGGACACTTTACCTTGGTAGATTCTCTTTCGCTCATACTCATAATCAGGGTAAATTCAGCGCCACATTTTTCACATTTGAACTCATAGGTCGGCATCCTTCCATGTCCTCCTGCTAAAAGGGATGATTAAAAATTCGCTCTTTTTTAATTATATTATAAATCTTTCCTTTTTGCCTGACAAGCAAAACTCAGAGGCAAATCATTCGAGGTCCTGGTTTAATTTTTTCAGGCTATTGAAGGCCGATAGTTATAGGCCGTAAGATTGCCTGCCACTGCTCCAATTTTGATCAGGAAGGGTAACCTAAAGGGCTAATCAGGGTTGGAGGCCGCAGTAGGGAGCGGGCCACAGCCAGATTACGGGGATCGTCGTCGGCGTGTTTTGTGGGAGTTTCAAGGATGATTGCCTGAGGGGTAAACGCGGCATGGTTAAGAAACTGTCGCAGTCCGGCCAGACCGATTTCCCCCTGGCCCAGGTGCCAATGGCGATCGCAGTAGGATCCCAACCGCGCCCGGGAGTCATTCAGATGCACCACTTTTAAGGCCGTTAGCCCCGTACCCTGGGCGATTTCGTCTGCAAGCCGGTTTATTCCGGCCATCTGCCGGAGATCGTAGCCCGCGGCAAAGGCATGGGCTGTATCCAGGCACAATCCCACCGGCACCTGACTAAATTCGATGATCTTATTGAGCTGCCAGATTTGCCAACCCAGTTCCCGCCCTTGCCCGGCGGTGTTTTCTATCAAGATGAGCGGCGGAGGCGGAATCCGGCTCACGGCTGCAGCTAAGGCAGCTGCTACCCGGTCTAAGCTACCGTCTGGCACCAGGGCATGCCCGGGATGACAGACCAGGAAATCGGCCTTCAGTTGGGCGGCCAGTTCCAACTCCCGCTGTAGGCGGTCCCGGGAGCGCTGATAGAGGGCAGCTTCTGAGGCCCCCAGATTGGGCAGATAAGAAAGATGTACTACCAGCGGCGCTAGGCCAATCTGACGCCGGAGGGCAATAAACTTCTCGATCTCTAAGTCGGGCACTGGGCGCCAGCGCCAGGTCCGGGGATTCTGCACGAAGATCTGTAGACTCTGGCAACCCAGGGCCTGGGCCCGGCGCAGTGCCTGGCTCAATCCGCCGGCAATGGAGAGGTGGAATCCGAAGCGCATTTCCATTAAATGGGAAAGAGCTTTACAAGCACCTTCTATTTTAATATATTAATATTTTATGGAAAAAACGGCCTCTACCCGATCCCGTCTTTTCCGGTGGCTGATTCTGGAACAGTATGTGGCCCGGGAATTTATCAAGCTCTTCTTGCTGACCCTGGTAACCCTGGTGAGCGTTTATCTGATCGGGGCCTTCTCAGAGAAGATCGGCCGTTTAGTCCAGGCTCAATTGGACCTGATTGCCATCCTGAGCTATTTTAGCGCCCGGGTGCCCGAAGCCGTCGGCCAGGTGTTGCCTGCCGCGGTGCTCCTGGCAGTGATGATTACTTTGGGACTGCTGGCCCGTCACAACGAAACCATCGCTATCCGGACCTGCGGCATCAATATCTTCTGTCTGATCCGGCCGCTCGTCATGCTAGCCGGGGGGCTCAGTCTGATACTGTTTTTCCTTAATTTCTACTTCATCCCCTGGACCCAGCAGCAAATGACAACCATTTGGGAGACCCAGGTAGAAAAAAAACCGCCCCGCAGTCTGATCAATATGGAGCGCTTCTGGTATAAAGGGGATCGGGCTATATTTAACATCCTGATGTTCCGTAAGGATACACAGACGTTGGAAGGAGTCAAGATCTATCTTTTTGACCAACAATTTCGCTTAGTGCAGTTGATTGCCGCCAAACGGGCCCAATGGGACGGGGACCGCTGGCATTTTTATCAGGGAATCAGTCAAATCTTTACTCCGGCCGGCTCCGTGATAAGCGAAAGTTTTCAGAAACGGATCATTCCTCTGACTGAGCAGCCAGATGATTTTGCCGTAATCGAAAAAAAAATTAGCGAAATGGATTTCACCGAGCTTTACCGCTATATCGATCGTTTGGAACACGATGGCTATGATCCCACTGAATACCGCCTCGATTTGCAGAGACGTATGGCACTATCCCTGACCCCCCTGATTGTCACCCTGATCGGCGGTGGTTTGGCCCTGTTCCGAGAAAAGACCTACATCCCGGCGGTAATTGCCACAGGGATCGCCGTAGTTTTTGTTTATTGGCTGTTTATCGGGTTTTGCCTATCCCTGGGTGAGGCCGGGCGTTTACCGGTGTTTTGGGCGGTGTGGCTGCCTAACGTTTTATTTACCGTCCTAGGACTGGTCTGGCTGATAAAGAACGGTTTATTAACTTTACCGAAGTCTTTTTCAAGTTATAAAATCTCGCTTTGGCCGGGGAGGTAAAGGCGAGAGATCTAGGCGCTAGAGTTTGGATAACCGCGTGTAGGGATTGATTAGCTTTAAGTTTTGATATAATTCAATGAATTTTTTACAACGCATTGCCGCCCGCAAACTAGCAGAGACGGAGGAGCTGTTCGCCGCCGGGCGCTTAGAAGATTTCCGGCACCTGATCGCCCACCGTTCGGCGCCGATGAGTCTTAAAAGTGCGCTCGATCAATCACCGGTTCCGGCTATCATCGCTGAGATCAAGAAGGCCTCGCCCTCTAAAGGAGTTCTGGCGGCCGCTATCGATCCGGTGGCCCTAGCCCATACCTATCAGGCTCACGGCGCGGCGGCCCTCTCGGTGTTGACCGAAAGAGCCTTTTTTCAGGGCAGCCCAGAAATGTTGGCGGAGTTGCGGCTGGAAGTTAACCTGCCCATCCTGCGCAAGGATTTTATCCTGGAGCCGATCCAGGTCTATGAAAGCGCCGCACTAGGAGCCGATGCCCTGTTATTGATCGTCGCCCTGCTGCCGCTGGGCATCTTGCGGGCCTTGCTGCTCCTGACCCGAAGCCTGGGGCTGGAGGCCCTGGTGGAAGTCCATACCAAGGCGGAACTGGACCAGGCCCTGGAGGCCGGGGCCCGGCTGATCGGCATCAATCACCGCAATCTGCGCACCTTTGAGGTTAACATGGAACGGGCCCTGGAGTTGGCGCCGCTTATTCCACCAGAGATAACCGTGGTGGCGGCCTCCGGTCTTAAAAGCCGGAATGATTTCAAGCGGCTAGAAGCAGTGGGCATACGGGCCTTTTTAATCGGCGAAGCCCTGGTCACTGCTAGCGATCCCGGGGCCAAGCTTAAAGAATTCATGGAGAAATAAATATAAGCATGGTTCGGGTAAAAATTTGCGGACTTACCAATCTGGCGGACGCGCAACTGGCATGCGAGCTGGGCGCGCAAGCCCTGGGCTTTATTTTTTATCCAAAAAGCCCGCGCTACGTGGCCCCGGACACCGCCCGGCAGATCATCTCCCAACTCCCACCACTGGTCCTCAGTGTCGGGGTCTTCGTGGATGAAGAGCTGGCGGCGGTGCGGGAGTTGGCGGCTCAGATCGGCCTGGATTGGCTGCAATTACACGGTGAGGAGCCACCCGACTACTGTCAGGCCCTGGGCCGCAACATCATCAAGGTGATTCCGGTTAAGGATGAGACCTCTTTAGAACTAATGGCTGCCTATCAGGGCCGGGTGCGGGCCTTTCTGCTGGATACCTATAAATCCGGGCAAAAGGGCGGGACTGGCCAGACATTTGATTGGCCCCTGGCCCGGCGGGCCAAAGCCTGGGGGCCGGTGATCCTGGCCGGGGGGCTGAATCCGGAGAATGTTGCGGCCGCGGTCCGGGCCGTCCAACCCCAGGCTGTGGATGTGGCCAGCGGTGTGGAGGCTACCCCCGGACGAAAAGATCCGGAGAAACTTAAGGCCTTCTTTAAAGCCTTGAATAATAAATTTATAAAAGCTTGAGAAGGTTGATTTGATTTTTCTCAAAACTAAAAACTCGAACCCCGAAACTTATCCATGGAGGTTTTACCTTGTCACCTGATCGACGGGGTCATTTCGGCCCTTACGGCGGGCGCTTCGTGCCCGAAACCCTGATGCCGGCCTTACTGGAGCTGGAGCAGGCCTATCGCCGCATCCGCCGCGATCCGGCCTTTAAGAAGGA